>JAPLUM010000113.1 GCA_026397605.1 Verrucomicrobiota bacterium
GTTTGAAAGAACGGTCTTTGTCATGGGTGCTGACAATGGTTTGTCGCTGGGTGAGCACGGCTTGCTGGGCAAACAAAACCTCTATGAGCACGGCGGCATGCATGTGCCGATGATCTTCGTCGGGCCCGGCATCCCGAAGGATGAGACAAAATCGTTCGCGTATCTCTACGACATCTATCCGACGATGTGCGAGCTGGCTGGCATTCCGATACCTGGAGGACTGGACGCCAAGAGCTTGGTGCCAGTGATCACCGGCAAGCAGCCGAAGGTTCGCGACTACATGTTCAATGCCTACCAGGCATCCCAGCGGTCCATTCGCGATGAACGTTGGAAGCTCATCCGTTATCCGCTCGTCAACAAAACGCAACTCTTCGATCTTCAAGCCGACCCGCACGAAATGACTGACCTCGCTGACAAGCCGGAGTCCGCCCCTAAGATCGCGGAACTCACCGCTCAGCTCGAAACCGCACGGCAAGAGTTTGGCGATACCGATCCATTGATCGTGCCGAATCCCAAGTCTCCGGATTGGTCACCACCCGCCCCCGTCAAAGATGCAGCCAAACCAAAGCCCGCAACAGCAACCACCCAGCCCGGTGGAAGAATTCGCGCCGACAGCAAGCTCCACTTCGAGAGATGGGACACGAACAAAGACGACTCTCTAACGCTCGAGGAATACCAATCCGGCCAGAAGAATCGCAAAGGCCTCGAAGCAGGATTCAAAACCTACGACAAGAATGCCGACGGCAAACTGAGCCGCGAAGAGTATGTCGATCCTCGGTCGAAATGATTGATCACTCCACGAAAGACCCACCCGCACCATCGCCGACGGTAAACTCAAACCCAACGCGCCTGACTCCCAGCTCTAAGACCTAACCACTGACCCTGGGCAATCTCGCAACATCATCCGCGACCGTCCCGAAGTCGCCCAGCGCCTCGCCGCAAGGCTGGCGGAGATACAGAAGCAATCAGCGACGAGATAGTGGATAACTCTAAAAACAACTCGTCTCTCTCATTTCGCTTCTGAAGGCCTGATCAAAGGCTCACTTGATGTGCATTTCAGTCAGGTAGTGGAGTGAAATCGCTGTCCAGAAGGCACCCGGCTCTTCGTCTACAATGGACACCATGAAAAACTTGTTCTTCTTTTTAGCTCATTTTGCGTTCCTCGGCGGGCCATCGCTGGCCAGCGAGCCGCCGAAGCCAAATATAGTCCTCATCTTCATTGATGACATGGGCTATGCCGACATCGGTCCCTTTGGGAATACGAAGGTGCGCACCCCGCATCTCGACAAGATGGCGGCAGAGGGCATGAAGTTCACCAGCTTCTACGCCACGCCGGTTTGCTCCATGTCCCGAGCCTGTCTGATGACCGGCTGTTACAACACACGTGTCTCCATCCCCGGCGTGCTGTTTCCGAAGGACACCATCGGCTTGAACTCAAATGAAATCACTCTGGCAGAGATCGTGAAGCAAAGGGGCTATGCAACCTGTGCCATCGGCAAGTGGCATCTCGGTTGGCAAAAGGAGTTCCTGCCCACGCGCCAGGGGTTCGATCACTACTTCGGACTGCCCTACAGCAACGACATGTATGTGGGAAACTCAGGGCGTGATTTTCCGCCGCTGCCGTTGATCAACGACGAAACCGTGATTGAAACCGAACCGGACCAATCTCAGCTCACGCAACGTTACACGAAGGAAGCGGTGAAGTTCATCCGTGAACATCAGGCTGCGCCGTTCTTCGTCTATCTGCCGCACACGATGGTTCACTTTCCATTGGCCGTCTCGGAGGCTTTCAAAGACAAGAGCAAAATGGGACTCATTGGTGATACCATCGAGGAGATAGACTGGTCCGTCGGCCAGATCATCGCGACGCTCCAAGAACTGCATCTCGACGAGAAAACCCTCGTCATTTTCACCTCTGACAATGGACCGGCCAAACGTGAGGCACCGCCATTCCGTGGAGCCAAAGGAAGTATCTATGAAGGTGGCGTGCGCGAGCCATGCATCATGCGCTGGCCCGGGAAAATTCCAGCAGGCACAAGTTGCGACCGCATCGCTGGGAACATCGACGTGCTTCCTACGTTCGCCAAGCTGGTGGGCGTTGAGCCGCAGAAGGACCACATCCTTGATGGTCGAGACATCACGCCGCTGATGTTCGATCCGA
>JAPLUM010000525.1 GCA_026397605.1 Verrucomicrobiota bacterium
AAGCACTGGCAAATCCTTCTGCACCACGATGGGAGCCTCCGTCGATTTTGCCGATGAAGATCTCCGCCGACTCATCGTCAATGCCACAATGCACCTGCTAGGCAGCGAAGTGCCTGCCAAGGCCAACGTGAACGTCATTGATCCCTTCAACCCCACCATGTATTCCGCGATAAAGAGTGACTATTACAAGCAGATCAAACTGTCGCCGGGCGACTTCGCCACAGGCAAAAGCCCATCCACAGGCCTGCCAGAGAACAAACCCAAGAATGACAAGAAGCAGGCTGCCAAGGGTGGTGAAAAAGTCCGCAAGGACAACAGCGGCGATGGCGCTCCTCACGCCCCGAACGCTGAGCCAGCCGCCGCCTCAACCGCACGTCCTCAAAACGTGGCACCTCCGGCCAAGGGCGAGCGCATCGTCTTGATCGGCAATGGTCTGGCCGAGCGCGATGTGTATTACAGCCGGATCGAGACCGAGCTGCATCTGCGTTATCCCGATCAAAATTTATTCTTCCGTAACATGGGGCATGTCGGAGACACTCCCGGCTTCCGCCCACATCCTTCCCGAGTTTCCCAATGGGCTTTCCCAGGCGCTGAGAAGTTCCATCCTGATAAGCAGGTGCATCATGGCAAAGGCTTCTTTTCCACGCCTGATCAATGGCTCACGCATCTTCAGGCCGACACCATTGTGGCCTTCTTTGGCTACAATGAATCCTTCGATGGCCCGAGCAAAGTCGGCAACTTCGAGGCCGAACTGGATGCCTGGGTACAGCACACCTTGAGCAAGGCCTACAATGGCAAAGCCGCACCACGCGTCGTGCTGGTTTCCCCAGTGGCCTTTGAAAATCAATCCGCCAAGCGTGATCTGCCGAATGGCGACAAAGAGAACGCCAACCTGATCCTCTACTCCGCCGCCGTGGAGACTGTGGCCAAAAAGCGTGGCCTAACATTCATCGATCTTTTCTCAACGACGAAAGCACTCTACGCCAAAGCTCAGCAACCGCTCACCACGGGTGGCTTTGTGCCCAATGAAGATGGCTACAAACAAGTCGCTGATATCCTGACCACTGGCATCTATGGTCATCAATCACGGGTCTCCAAAGCTGATCCAGAGCTCGTCAATGCTGCTATCAAAGCCAAGGACTACTTCTGGAACAGTGACTATAATTTGGTCAATGGCGTGCACTCTCACGGCCAACGCTACAATCCGTATGGTCCGCAAAATTACCCGGATGAAGTGAAGAAGACTCGTGAAATGGCCGCGCTCCGTGACGCCGTCGTTCATGACATCGCGACTTCAAAGAAGACTGACCTGACCGTCGATGACAGCAAGACACACAAGCTAGCAGAGGTGCCGACCAACTATGTGGCGAGTGTTAAAAACGGCAGCACCAAGTATCTTTACGGTGAAGAAGCAGTGCAATCGCTGACCGTGCCTGAAGGCTACAAGGTCGAGCTGTTTGCCAGCGAGAAAGAATTCCCAAATCTGGCCAATCCGATGCAGATGTCCTTTGATAACAAAGGCCGCCTATGGGTCGCCACCATGCCGACCTATCCGCACTATCGTCCGGGAGATGCGCTGCCAGATGACAAGCTGCTCATCTATGAAGACACCAATGGCGATGGCAAGGCTGACAAAGAAACCGTCTTTGCTGACAAGCTGCATTTGCCCATCGGATTCGAGTTTGCCCCTGAAGGCGTTTATCTCTCCCAAGAGCCCAATCTCGTGCTCATCAGTGATACCAATGGCGACGACAAAGCCGACAAGACCGAGATCATCCTCGGTGGCTTTGACACGCATGACACGCATCACGCCATCAGTGCCTACACCGCTGATCCTAGCGGTGCCTTTATCATGTGTGAGGGCGTCTTCCTTCACTCCAATATCGAGACACCGTATGGCCCTGTCCGCTGTGTCGATGGTGGGTTCTTCCGCTACAGCCCGCAGCGCGGCCTGCTAGAGCGCACCGCCCAGCTCAGCATCCCGAATCCATGGGGAGCCACCTTTGATGCCTGGGGTCAGGACTTCTTCCTGCACACCTCAGGCACCAGCATGAACTGGATGCTTCCTGTTTCGGTCAAGCCAACCTTTGGTAGCAAAACCCCCTCCACGCCAGACCTCATCCCATCCGAGCACAAAGTGCGTCCGACCTCGGGTCTGGAGATCGTCTCTTCACGCCACTTTCCAGATGAAGTTCAGGGTGACATCATGCTTTGCAATGCCATCGGATTTCTCGGCATCAAACAGCACAAAATCGAAGACGACAGCACCGGCTGGAAGACCAGCTTCCGTCAGGACCTGCTCGTCAGCAAAGACGGCAACTTCCGCCCCGTGGATCTCGAGTTCGCACCTGATGGCAGCCTCTATGTGATCGACTGGCATAACGTGCTCATCGGTCACATGCAGCATAATGCCCGCGATCCCCTGCGTGACCACGTTCATGGCCGCGTTTATCGCATCACCTATCCTAGCCGCCCTCTCGTGAAGGTCGCCCCAGTCGCCGGAGCACCCATCGCCACACTGCTCAATAATTTGAAGGAGCCAGAGCTACGCACCCGCTACCGCACCCGTCGTGAGCTGCGCGCTCATCCTACCAGCGAAGTCCTGCCTGCCGTCAAAGCCTGGGCCGCCGAACAAACTGACCCACACGCCAAACTCGAAGCTCTCTGGACCACCTGGGGCATGAATCAGGCTGACGAAGGTCTGCTGCGTGAGATGCTTGCCAGCAATGACTTCCACGCACGTGCCGCCGCCGTCCGTGTGCTGCGCTACAATCATCACCGCATCGCCGATCACGCCGTCCTGCTTGAAAAAGCCGCTGCGGATGAACACGGCCGTGTCCGCCTTGAAGCCGCCGTCGCCGCCTCCTGGTTGCCTGACATCGCTGCCGCGAAAAAGATCGTCGCTGTCGCTGCTAGCAAACCGATGGACGTGTGGAGCCAGAACGCCATCAAGACAGCAACCGATCGTCTCAACGGCGTCGCTGAAGTCGAAAAAGCAGATCATGTCGAGCTGAAAGCCCCCGCCCATCTCAGCGCAGAGGCCAAAACGCAATACCTTGCCGGCCAAAAAGTCTATTTCCGCGAAGGCCACTGCGTCACCTGCCATCAGCCAAACGGCAAAGGCCTGGACCCAGCCTTCCCTTCCATTGAAAAAAGCCCCTGGGTCACTGGCGACAGCGACCGCCTCATCAAGCTGGCCCTGTATGGCCTTATGGGTCCGCTGGAGATCAACGGCAAAAAATACGACGGCCAAGTCCCCATGACACCCTTTGGCGGCATGCTCAAAGATGACGAAATGGCCGCCGTGCTCACCTTTGTCCGCAACAGCTTCGGCAACCAAGCCGACCCCATCCAGCCCGCCCAAGTCAAAGCCATCCGCGACGCCAACCAAGGCCGCATGATGTTCTTCATGACCGACGAATTGCTGAAACAACATCCCATGAAGTAACCTCTCACTGAGTCTCAAACCCAAGACGCCCCATGAATCCGCAGCGGTTCATGGGGCTTTTTGTTGGCGCCCGCCACCAGAAAAAATCAGCCACCGATTTGATCTACAGCGTCGAATGGTCGGTGGATTGTGCATCTGAAAGTTACGCGGCCTTGAGACAGGGGAGTGGCGAACTTGAAAGCTGAATGGGTACGCTTCACCGCCGCCCGTTCAGAATCATCTCGTTCATCTTCTGCCGCAGCGCCTCCATGTCAGGATCGGCAAAAGCAGTGTCCAGCGAGCTAATGCCGTTCGTGTTATTACTCGTACCATTCAGCGAGTTAAGGATGGCGCTGTCTAGCTGAGCCTGGCTGATCTCACCAGGAGGGCCCTGAGGTCCTTGGGGTCCCTGCCCACCGTCGTTTCCTTGCGGCCCCTGCGGACCTGTCGGGCCACCGGGGTCTCCTTGCGGTCCTTCATTGCCATCATTCCCACGCGGGATGCCGAAGGTGAAGCGCACGTTACTGCCGTCAAAACTCACACTCACCGTGGCAGCCTCACCAGGATTCAGCG
>JAPLUM010000807.1 GCA_026397605.1 Verrucomicrobiota bacterium
GTCCGCAGGTTACGCGCTCCAGAAAGGGGCCCACAACGATTACGATCTGTCTCAGATTGGGCCGGTTCCCGATGACAGCGACATTTCTCTCTAACCAGTTGTTGATCTCTTGGTTCAGCAGATCCAAATCGGCCTTCTTCAATCCCACCCAGGTAGAGGACTCGCTGAGGGCCTGCGGGGTGGGAGGATTGGACTTCTTGGCAAAGGTCATAAGACTGCTGCCGCCGCTGGGCTGTTCGGGAATCCAACGCAGTTCCAATAGGCCATTCATGCTCTTGTCATCCCAGTCGGACTTTTTCTGCCACGGATGGATTTCTGTGTTACGCAAAGCCTGATCAAACTTGCGTTGGTAGGAATTTTGGCTGGCGTTGGCGGAGTTCATAAGAAACAAGCGTTCGTGGGCTTTGACAGAGGGGGCGATGGTTGGATGAACAGCTTTGGCTCGGATTTGGCTTGTCAGTAAAAAGTTTGGCTAAATGACTTGATACCAATCTTGTTAGGAGTCGAATCCGGGTGGGCGCCGTTCTCAATTTCGAATAATTGATGTGCGGTTTGTTTGGTCTTTTCGTCCAAAAGAGGCCAAGCATCTCCCATCCGTTGGATGAAGCTGAAGAGATTAAAGTCTGCTGGCATGCCTAGCGACGAATCCCGTTCGACGGGGGATTCGACTGCACCCAGTTTCCTCGGCAGCCACGAGCTGTTTAGGGGTTCCTTAATCTCACGGAAGAAGACGTTTTCAGCAATTTTGCGCAGATTAGCAGCTTCCTTCTCATAGATGCCGCCTTTGAATTGGACGTGTTCGCCCGGTTTGGGCCAAAACTTTTTGATTTCCTCGTCATCGGCCCAAGAGGTGAGCTGGCCAACCCAGCGTGCGCAGTCAACATTGAAGATACAAAAGCGGCTCAAGCTGGTGTCCATCGTGGGTTTCGAGCTGGAGTCCTTGGGCAGGCGATAGTCTAAGGTGACAGCATCATAAGGGCACTGGCTGTCCAAGGCTTTTTGAAGAAACTCCCTGCCCTTGTCTACCGTAGTTGCGGTATCAATCTCGAGTTTATAGAATTCGGAGGCGTACTGTCGGTAGTAATCCTTCAATCCCTCAAAAAAGTCAGGTTCGTCTTCCACAATAAGAATGCGGAAAAGTGGTTTTTCTTCGGAGATTGTTTGTTGTTGAGTTTCGGTTTTCATTGTTCAGGTGTGAGTGGGATTGAGGGTGGGGGAGGTTGGGTGGGGACGGTTATCACGAAGTGGACGCCTGTGCCTAATCGGCCACATTCTTCAATGGTGCCACCGCTGGCGGCGATCACCTTGCGGACATAGCTCAGACCCATGCCATATCCCGGGCGATCTCCTTTGTTGCGGAAAGAGCGTCCGTCAAAGATGCGCTTTTTCAGGTTTCTGGACACTCCTCTTCCGTTGTCGCGGTAGTGGATAGCAACCCAATTTTTACCATCCACTTCACTTAACTCCACGCTTACAACGACGATCAAATCAGTGCCAGGACGGGCGAAGTCGCGGGAATTTTGAGCTAGTTCAGTAAAGACATTATTCCAGTGGTAGAGATCCCACTCGCCCAGGATGGCTTTAGGGGCCAGACCATCCCAGCGCCAAATGTCATTCTCTTCATAGACTACCGTGGAAAGGGCTCTGGCAATTACAGGTGTCAGATCTGCGTTTTGTTGGGGACGTAAGCGGACAAAACCCACGCGATCTTTGATCCGGCGCAACGAATTCAGCACATGGGCGTGGAAGTCCGCCAGTTTATCGTTGATCTCACGTAATTGCGGTAACTGTCGTTGGTAAAGCCTGTACTGAGCGATAAAAGTGGCGAACCCGCTGAGCTGGCTGGTAATGTTATGGGCCGTCTCGCCCAGGGCCAATTCGGCGGCTTGATAGATAAGCTGCTGCTCACGCAGGGCCTCGCGGTTGACGCGTCCCAGCAGATCTCCAAGAACAGCGGCAAACGCGCCTAGCACCAT
>JAPLUM010000639.1 GCA_026397605.1 Verrucomicrobiota bacterium
CAGGCGGGACGCCTAACCTCCTCGGTGTCGCATCATCCGCCTCTAATTCTCACCCAGCACAGGTGCTAGACCCAATAAAACCAACGCAGGTTTCCCGTCTTCTCTGGCCTGTCGTAAATCGACGCTGAATTCCAGCTGCCAATCATTGAGCTCTTCAGGATCGACGAGTACTTGATGGACGCGCCAGCTTTGCTGATCCTCGCTAACCTCCGCGTAGGTGTGGCGACCATTGCGGGCTTCATTATCGAGACGGATGCGCTCGTGATCCAGCAGATAATCATCCACGATGAGCCGAAGCTTTTCGACCGTCCAGCCGAGCGCGCCGGTGCCAAGAGAGGCGAGGGCGGTGTCTAAATTTTGAAAAGCCAGCGGGCGCAGGAAACGAAAGATCTCGGTGCGGATGAGGGCGGTGAACTCACGCTTGTTCCGCGTGATGTCAGGTGCCTCAGCGGGCTTCTCTTCGGTGGGCTTCCAGTTGGGATCACGCAGGCGCTCCCATTCGTCCAGCAGGCTGGAGTCGGTGCCGCGCAGGAGTCCGGCGATCCAGGCTTCCATCTCCTGAACGGGCTCCGTTTTAGCGACGTCAGGCACTGTCTGGGAGAGCACTTTATGGACGCTGCTTAGATGCCGCAGTAAGACGCCTTCGGCACGATGGAGGTCGTAATCATGCACGTAATCGGCAAAGCTGCGGAAGTTCTCATACATCTCCCGAGCGATGCTTTTTGGCCGGATGTTTTCTTGGCCTACCCAGGGGTGAATGGCGGCAAAATCGTTAAACGTATTGTAAATGAAGTCTCGGTTGGGCTTCGGATATTCCAACTCCTCAAGCTTAGCGATCCGCTCCTCATACGGCACGCCTTCCGCTTTCATAGAGGCCATGGCTTCGTCTTTCACCTTGCTGAGTTGTCTGCGCAGGATGAGATCTGGATTTTCCAAAATGGACTCGCAGAGCGTCATGACAT
The DNA here is from genome assembly GCA_026397605.1 of Verrucomicrobiota bacterium. GTDB lineage: Bacteria > Verrucomicrobiota > Verrucomicrobiia > Verrucomicrobiales > Verrucomicrobiaceae > Prosthecobacter. The sequence goes on from JAPLUM010000639.1 coordinate 963, forward strand.
CCAGCGCATAAGACGGCGAATTGGGATCGATCAAAGTCAGGGCATCGATGAGATACAACGAAAGCGCATGATTCAGGGAGAAATCTTCCTGGAGTTCCACATTCAGCCTTAGCTTCGATCCACCAGCACGCTGCGCCACAGGCAGGATTTCCACGATCTTCCGCTCGACGAGGGCGCGGAAAAGCTGCCAGGCGCGCTTGCGATGCTGCTTCTTCGCATTGGTCGTTTCATGGGAATCCTGGATCAACCTGAGCATGGCGCGACAGCCATCATCTGACCGACTGAGCACCTGCAGAAGCAGACCATGGGAGACCTGGAAGCGTGAGACCAGCGCCTCCGGCGTAGCAGATTGCAGCTTTTTGAAGGTGTCCTCATTCCAACCCACAAAGCCTTCGGGAGCCTTCTTCTTCACCATCTTGCGCATCTTCTTCACGTCACCTGCCGCCTTGGCCTCCATCTTGGCATTTTCAATCATGTGCTCCGGGGCCTGGGCGACGACGAACCCGATGTCATCAAAACCACGGCGCCCTGCACGTCCGGTGATTTGATGAAAGTCGCGCGCGCTGAGCGTGGCCACCTTTTGACCGCCGTACTTGCTTAGCTTTGTGAGTAGCACAGTGCGGATCGGCACATTCACACCGACACCCAGTGTGTCTGTGCCACATATGACCTTTAGGAGTCCCATCTGCGCCAGCTTCTCCACCAGAATTCGATACTTTGGCAGCAGGCCTGCGTGATGAATGCCGATGCCATGATGCAGATATTTTTTCACTTCCTTGCCATACGGACTGGTGAACTTGGCTCCCTGCATGAGCTCTTTGATACTGGCCTTTTCTGCCGTGGAACAGAAGTTCAGACTCATGAGATCCTGCGCGGCCTGAGCTGCATCATTCTGGGTGAAATGCACCATGTACACCGGTGCTTTGTTTTCTGCGATCAGCTCCTGCAAGGTCACATCCATGGAGGTCTCCACATAGCTGAACTCTAGCGGCACCGGGCGCTGCGTGGAGGATACGATGATCGTCTCCGTGCCGGTCAGTCGGGCCACTTCTTTTTGGAAAAAATCGGGTGTGCCCAGCGTTGCGGAGATGAGTAGAAAGCGTGACTGACTCATCGTCAGCAACGGCACCTGCCAGGCCACCCCGCGCTCGTGATCCGCGTAGTAGTGGAACTCGTCCATGATCACCTCGCGGAACGGCGCACGGTCGCCCTCACGCAGGGCGTAGTTTGCCAAAATCTCTGCCGTGCAGCACAGGATGGGCGCATCCCGATTCACCGTCGCATCGCCTGTCGCCATGCCGACATTCTCTGGGCCAAAGTCGCGACACAGCGCCAGAAACTTTTCATTTACCAGCGCCTTGATCGGGCAGGTGTAAATGCTGCGTCGCCCCTGAGCCATGGAGCGGAAGTGCATGGCCGT
>JAPLUM010000303.1 GCA_026397605.1 Verrucomicrobiota bacterium
CCGACTGGCCGTTTATGAGCTGCAGCATGTACCCGAAGTGCCCACGCCAGTGGTCATCAATGAAGCCATTGAGATTGCCAAGAATCTGGGTGGGAATGAATCAGGCTCTTTCGTGAATGGAGTTCTCCATAAAATCGCCCATAAAGTGCGGCCTAGAGCCGCCCACCAGCCACAGATGAAAAGTCTACCGCAGGATGTGGATGGAGTCACAGAGACACCGTTGGCTTAACTCTTGCTTCTTTCGTCATGGCTGGTTTTTTCAAATCTATACTGCAGCGTTTTACCAAGCCCGACATTGATTGGGATGAACTCGAAGCGATGCTCATCAGCGGCGATTTAGGGCCCAAGTTAGCTCTACAAATCGTCACCGATTTGCAGGCTCAACAACGCAAGCTGCATGGGGCCGATATCGTGCAAGTAGCGCGTGATCATGTGCGCAAAATTTTGCCAGAAACCAATGCTGCGCTGGAACCTTTTCAAGATGGCCGCCCCAAAGTGCTGCTGATCATTGGTGTGAATGGTGTGGGTAAAACGACCTCGACAGCAAAGCTGGCGCATGTTTTGCATCATGCAGGTCATAAAGTGGTTCTGGCCGCCGCAGACACCTTCCGCGCTGCTGCCGTAGAGCAGCTTCAGGTCTGGTCCCAGCGCCTGAATATCCCGATGGTCAAAGGCCCACCCAATGGCGACCCGGCTTCCGTTTGTTTTGAAGCCTACGACCTAGCCTGTAAAACTGGGGCGCAGTTTCTCCTCTGTGACACAGCCGGTCGTCTTCATACCAAGCACAATCTCATGGAAGAGATGAAGAAGATCAACCGCATCCTTGGCCGCAAAGACGAGACATCTCCTCATGAGGTAATCCTCGTGGTGGATGCCACCACCGGAGCCAATGCCCTGCAACAAGCACGCGAGTTTCATAAAGCCATACCTCTCACCGGATTGATTGTCACCAAGTTGGACGGCAGTGGCAAAGGCGGCATTTTAGTCTCCATCCAGCAAGAGCTAGGTGTCCCGACTCGATTCATCGGCCTTGGCGAAAAAGTAGAGGATTTCCAATCCTTCGACTCCAAACGCTTTGTTGAAGAGCTGTTGTAAGAATTGGTACTCGAAAAGTGGAGTGACCTGCCTAGCTACTAAGCTTCGCAGTCCAAAAATGGATGCCTGAATTTACAGGAGATTGCGGCAGCCTCAGTGTCCAGTGTCAAAGAGCTATGCATTAGCTTGACCATATCATTGAAGCTCCCTACAATCTTGATTAAGTAAATCATGCCTCCCGCTGCAAGACTCACGGACTTCCACCAATGCCCAATGATCACACCGGGCGTGCCGCCGATTCCACATGTCGGTGGGCCGATCACAGGGCCTGGATGTCCTACCGTCTTGATTTCCGGACTTCCGGCGGCGCGGCTAGGTGACATGGCGGTCTGTGTGGGGCCACCTGACAGCATCATCAAGGGATCGGCCACGGTAATGATCGGGGGAGTGCCTGCGGCACGAATGGGGGATCCGACGGCTCACGGTGGCACCATTGTGTTAGGAGCGATGAACGTTCAAATTGGAGGGTAAACTATGGCGTCGAATAGCTCTTTTCTCGGACGCGGATGGAGCTTTCCACCCGAATTTTCGAAGCCACAGGGACTGCCGAGCGCGCTGGGGGCGTTGATGGTGGAGGGGGTGAATGACATCGAGCAAAGCATCAGGATCCTCCTTTCGACGCAGCCGGGTGAGCGTACGATGGAGCCGAAATTTGGCTGCCCGCTGGCGGATTTTCTGTTTAACAAAATTGATTCGTCCACGATGGCGCTGATCGAAACGAAGGTGCGGACGGCGCTGCTGCGTTACGAGCCGCGGATTGTGGTGGACAGTGTGACGGTGGACGCGAGCTATGTGCTGGGCGGACGTATTGACATCGGCATCGCATACCGGGTCCGAACGACCAACTCGAGGCACAACATGGTTTACCCCTACTGCCTGGGGGAGGGCACGCTGCTGCAACTGCCGTAAGGCGGATAGGAGACACTTCGGACCCAACCTGAATGCAAAGCAAACATCATCCACCCCTCCCAGGCTCCCAGTCTAGCTATGGGGGCACAAGCCAAAAGACGCGGCTGCTGGCGGCACTGGACCCAGCGTCTGCACCGGTGGATGACCGGTCTGAGTCGGAGCTGCTGGTGTGGGCGGCGGGATTCAGCAGGACGGTGAATTTCTTCAATCGGGAGAACCAGATCGAGGAGGACTGGGGGGCCTTCTTTGCGGCAGAGCCTATTGTGCGGTATGCGATGATGGACATGCAGGACATGGAACTGCGGGCGGCGGTGCTGGAGGAGCAGCTGCGGGCGTGGCAGAATCCGCCGAAGCCGGAAAACGGTGTGCTGGCGGAGGGGAATCTGCTGACGCTACTGTATGACCAATGTCAGCGGATCAACCGCTGGCAGATCTTCTTTGCGCAACGGGCGGAAGAGCATGTGTTTGCAATTGCGGTTGATTCAGTGATCGAATTGAAGATGAGCCTGGCGCTGGACACGGCGCGGCAATGGGAGGAGGCGGTGGCGTCCTGCGGGCCGGACATTCTCGGTTCGTTCAAGCTGGAGAATGATTTGAGTTCGTTCGCCCCGGCGCTGTGGCGGCTGGGGATGGGTCAGGGCTGGTCGCAAGGCGACGAGAACTGGCGCCAACGTGAACTGCCGGGCGTCCTAGTGGCTGCCCATCAAGCGGAGGCGGGCCTGGTGAAGGCGGGGCGTGAGCGTCTGAAAACGCTGCTGGCGGCTCCGAGCCGGATGGCTCCGCATTTTGCGCTGTATCTAGCGTTTGTGCGGCAGATGAGGCAGCATGCGCAGGCGGAGCTGAACGCGCTGACGGGGCAGCATCTACAGCTGTTTTACCAGACGGTGCTGGAGGAGCAGCCTGCGGCACCGATCGCGGATCGTGCTTACGTGGTGGTTGGCATGGCGCAGGGAGCGGTGCCATTTCAGCTGCCGGCGGGAACGAAGCTGGCAACGAAGGACGTGGCCGGGCAGGCCGTGCTCTATGGGCTGAATGAGCCTCTGGACATCGCTGGAAACAGCATCGCCCAGCTTCTGACGTCGAGTGTGTGGCCGGTCGCTGCAGGAGCAGCGGGGACCGATGGCAACCTGTGCCTGAGGTGTACGCCGATGGATCCGCTGGCGACTCAGGCATGGCCGATGTTTGGACCAGGGCCGGAGACTGCTGCTACTGCGACGGGGGCCGAGGTGGGATTTGCCATCGCCTCGCCTTCGCTGCGCCTGGAAGGGGGGCAGCGCACGGTCACGCTGACGATTTGTTTTGTGCGGGCCGAGGTGGAGCCTGTTTTCAAGATGGAGAGCGATGTAGCACTGGCGGCTGCCGAGGTGAACGTGGCTTACAGCGGTGCGAAGGAATGGGTGACATCGAGCGGGGGGACGTTCAGGCTTGATGCAAGCACGCCGCGGCAAGTGGTGGCGACGGTGGTGATCGAGCTGCAGCCGGAAGATCCGCCGTGGGTGATATTTGATCCAAAGGTGCTGAGCGGTACGTTTGATCCCGGCTGTGCAGTACTGAAAATGGTGCAGAGACAGTGGTCGCAGGCGAAGTATGACAAGCTGCCGCTCCAATGTGACAGCCCGGCGATAATCTTCTCGTGGCTGCTGGGCGCGGCGAAGGTGGTCAGCATCGGAGTGCAGGTGACGGTGTGCGAGGCACCGGCGCTGAGTTTGGCGAATGATCAGGGGCCGCTGGCTCGAGGGGTGCCCATGCTGCCGTTTGGCAGTGCCCCGGCCGTGAAGTCTTCCCTTCACATTAATTACCCTGAGTTGCAGGCGAAGCGTGTGCAAAGTGCCAAACTGCATTTGTACTGGCAGAATCTGCCGCTGGATGCGCTGCTGTATCCCGGCGGCCTGGAGGATTACTATGGTGCGTATGCGGTGTCTCTGCTGCGTGCACACTCGGCGCTGACGCCGCCAGCGTTCAGTCTGGATGCGTATCAGGTTGAGGTGTGCGGCAAGGTCGGTGGGTCGTGGCAATCGCTGTCAAACAGCCTGCTGCCGCTGTTCAACGCACCGAAAGAGGCTTCGCAGCAAGACTCTGTGCAAGTCAGCACTGCGCCGGATGCGACGCAGCGCTACTCGGCCTTTCGAGCAGTGGCCCCACCCGTGAGGACGGGTCCTGAAGCCGGATGGGAGACGACATTCGTCCTGTGCTATGACCCTCAACCCGTGGTTTCGCTCCCCGAGTTGGATGGCAGCTTCCGCGTGCAGTTGCAGCAGCCGAGCTATGCCTTTGGCCATGCGATTTATCCGCAGGTGATGACTGACGTCGCGATGCAAAACGCGGAGACGATGATGACGCTGGCGCAACTGGATTCGGCCACACCAGAGCAGATCGTTGAGCGTTGGCGGATGCCCATGCCGCCCGCTCCGGAGTCGCTTCTGCATGCGCTGTGGCACTTTTTGTTCCCTGCGCCGACGCAGTATCAGTTTCCGCAGACCTTGTTTGCGATCCTAAAAGGGCTCGGCTTGAAGCCCCCCGCCTTGTTTTCAGAAGGCGTGACTGGCGACAAGGTCGTGGTGGCGCTGCTTAAATTGGAGAACGTGAGTTTTGCCAAGCTGTCCGACGTGAGCACGCTGATCATCTATAACATCTACGGCCCCGCAGCTGCGGCGGAACCGCACGCCGATCTGCTGCTGGCGATTTATCGCTGGATCGACCGTCTGCTGGGCGGCATTCCTTCGCTCCTGCCACTGCCTCCGCCGCCGCTGACCCCGGCGCTGAAGGGAGTGGGGGTGACTTATACTACCTCCTTCACCGTGTCCTTTGCGGAGGAAGGTGGGCCGGACCACTGCCATCAGATTTTGCCGTTTGCCACACCGCGGCTGCTTTCACAAAACGGCGGCGTGCCTGCCTTGATAGAGCGCGGGTCGGGCGGCTGCTTATACATAGGGCTGGTGAATGTGGCGGCGGGGCAAAAGGTGTCTCTACTGTGGGTGCTGCAAGATCAGCGGGCAGATTCGGGCTCAGATACGCCCGAGTGGAGTGTCTTGTGTCACGCGGGCTGGGTGCCATGCACGGAGGAGTCTCGCACACTGAAAGACCAGACCTACGGCCTACAAAAATCCGGGCTGGTGCAGGTGGCGATCCCTGCGGAAATGGATGACCAAAGCCCGTGCATGCCGCCGGCGCCGCCAGAGCTGTCAGGGCGGTCGATCTGCTGGCTGCGCATCCAAAGCCAGACTCCTGCGTGTTTCCCGGCGGTGGTGCAGATTCTGCCGCAGTCGGGTGTGGTGACGTATCTTCCTGACGCTGCGAACGGACAGGCGGCGGCGCACTTCAGCCAGCCTCTGGCTGCGGGCTCGCTCAAGGCGCAGCAGCAGCCTGATCCACGGGTGAAATCCATCATGCAGCCGCTGCCTTCCTTTGGCGGGCGCGCAGCCGAGTCCGAGCCGGAGTTTCTGACACGCGTGAGCGAGCGCCTGCGGCACAAAGGCCGGGCGTGGACGGCGTGGGATTACGAACGGCTACTGCTGCAGCAGTTTCCCGGCATCTACTATGCACGCTGCCTGCCGCATACCTGCGCCAGTTTCTCCACTCCCACCCGCGCACCCGGGCATGTGCAAGTGATGGTGCTGCCGCTGCTGGCTCAAGCACCGGGCGTGCTGCCGCCGGGCTTTGCCACCGCAGAGCTGAAGGAAATGGAAAGCTGGCTGCTGGAGCGTGCCTCGCCTTCAGTGCAATTGCGGGTGTGCAATCCGGCGTACGAAACACTTCGGCTCACGATCACGGCGGAGTTTGATGACTCACAGCCGGTGGGCACGGTGCAGGCACGGCTCAATGCTGAGCTGCGGGAATTCATCTCGCCCTGGGTTTATCAGCCGCAAACCGTTGCACTGCTGCCGTTTGAATTTCATCTGGCCACGCTGCGGGCGTTCATCCTGGCGCGACCCTATGTGAAATCCCTGAGTGCCTGCGCCTGTGAGGCGAACAGCCAGGGGAAGATCGATGGTGACTGGATCCGCCCCAGCAATGCTTGGTCCATGCTTATCACGGCAGAAGAGCATGTCTTCAACCCACCTCCGACGCGCTCATGAACCCTCCTTCCATTCCGCGCCTGTTGTCAGGGCAGATCGACGAGGACTTTTTCCGCCTGCGGGACGAGGCCTTAAACTGGCTGGCCCAATGGTGCGCGGCACCTGAGTCCGCGGCTGTGAATGCGGCGGAGCGGGAGTGGTCGGATTTCAATGTGCACGATCCTGGCGTGCAGATCATGGAGGTCATCTGCTATGCGCTCACGGAGCTGACCTACCGTGCGCGGGTGCCTGTCCGCGTGATTTTGCAAAATGAGCATGGCAAGATCTCCTGGCAGGAGGGGGCTATGTTTGCCCCGCCGGAGGTCCTGCCGATGGACCCGCTGACCGTGGCGGATTATCGGAAGCTGCTGCTGGACCGGTTTCATCAGATCTATCAGGTCGGGCTGGTCCCGGGCGCGAACGGACAGCACAAGATCCGGCTGTTTTTTCATGCCATTCCGGAAGCCGAGCGTGAGCAAGTGAGTCAGCATGCGCAGGAACTGCTGGAGAAGCAGCGGAATCTGGGAGAACGTTTCACCGTGCTGACCGCCCCGGACATCACGCTGAGCGGGGAGGTCGCTCTGAGTGCGATATCCCAGCAGTCGATGCTGGAGAGTCTTTACGTGGCGGCGCAGCAGAGCATCACCGCGCAGCCGGACTTTGTTTCCATCGCGGCACGGCAGCAGCTCGGGCACCGTTTGTCGGACATCCTGACTGGGCCACTGCTGCTGCATGGTACGCTGACCGATGAAAGCCTGAAGCCACTGCTCGACCAGAATGAAGCGCAGGCGTACATCCTTGCCGCACTGTCTCAAATCACCGGCAGCTCACCGCTGAACATCAGCTTTGGCTGCACCCTTCCGGTGAATGCGGGCAATGTGCCGCCGGCGCTGGGGGCCTTGGAGGGGCCATTTCAAGTCCGCGACATGAACGCGCTGACGCCGGTCCCTTTTCAGACTACGGCTCCCACGGCCAGCACGCAGGAGACGGGAAAGCACTTCCAGAGCATGCGCTATCCGCCGTCGGCGCCGACCACAAAGCTGCTGCGGACTCCGGGCTGGAAGATGCCGGTGCCTGAATCGGGCTGGCAGCGCAAGGACCTGCCTGAGTTCCATCCTTTGCAGCAGAGTTTTCCGCTCAATTACGCCATTGGTCCCGATGAACTGCCGGACGAGGCCTCCCCTTTGCGGCGGGCGCAGGTGCAGCAGTTGCGCGGCTATCTGCTGCACTTTGAGCAGCTGATGCGGAATTTCCTGGAGCAGCTCGTGCACCTGCACAGCCTGCTTTCGGTGCGCCCGCAGCAGCAAACCTACTTTGCACAGACGGTGTATGCGATTCCGGAAGTCATGCCGCTGCTGAAAGGATTCAACAGCGAGGGGCTGAAGCTCAGCCATGACGCCGCACGGTCGCTCGCGGACGACTATCGGCGGAACCCGGTGAATCCCTACCGCCGCCAGATTGCGGAACTGGCTGAGTCACCAAAGGAGTTTGTTCAGCGGCGGAACCAGTTTTTGGATCACCTGCTGGCACGGTTTGGCGAATCTCTGGGCCCGGCATTCGGGGCGACGTACGAGACGATCCACAACAAAGAAAAGCTGCTGCAGCATCTCCCTGAGATCGGCCGCCGCCGTGCCACCGCGGGTGAGATCAAGAGGGGGAGCGACAGGCACTTGCACGAATCGGGTCTGGAAAAAAAGATCGGCCTCCTGCTGCAACGTGACCTGCCAGGACCGGGCGAGCCTGCGCTCCTCAAGTTTTACTATCTAGTGGAAAAGGGCCTGCTTACACTCCCTGACAGCAGTGACCCCGCAGAGGGCGCGTTTGAGCTGACGCACGTTCTGGTGAACTGGACGGGCAACGGCCTCAATACGGTCTTTCAGCAGCAGGTCGAAACACTCATTGAGGAGTATTGCGGGGCGCATCTATGCCATGACTTCCTTTGGTATGATTGTGAGGCGAGCGAGGACCATGCTGCGCGCTTCGCTGACTTTCTGTCGTGCTACGAGGAATGGCGAAGCACCCCCTTGGAGCCTCTGGCAGCGGCCCGTCTGCGGTCGTGGTTGCAGGCACAGCAACAGCCAACACCCAATCCGCCCACGGCAACACCCTGATGGAACGGACCTCCGAACAGCATCACGTGGTGGGGTCCATGCGCATGGATTTTCGGCTTACGGACCCGTCGCTGGGGCGGGAGGTGCAGGAGACGCTCAGCCAGCTCGCCCGCAAGAAGCTGATGCCTGCTATGGAGGCGGTTTTCTCGGAGGTCTGTTCTCCTGATGTGACCCATCGGCTGGAGCGCCTGGTGGTGGATCTCGGCGTCGTGCCTCTGGCCCATCTGGAGGAGGAAATCCTGGCCCGGTTCACGCCACGTCTGAAGCAGGCTTTGGAGGATGCGCTACGTTCCAGCCCGGAGCGGGGGGCGAGTGTGGATGCCCGTGCCGCAGGAATTGAAGAGTCTTCATCCCTCGCGCTGTTTGAGCATCTGCTGCAGCATGGTGCACTGCCCTGGTGGGCCGGAGCGCAGTCGGGTGCCTCCTTGGAAGATCTGTTCATGGAACTGGTGGTGACTGAGCGCACGCGCATGGAGCAGGTCATTCGGCGACTGGGCGCGTGGCAGCAGGTGCGGCTGCGCCTGATCCGGCAGTTTTCCCCCACCGCTCTGTCCGCCCTCGTCGTCCTGCTTGAACCGGATGACGCGCCTTTGATTCTTCAATGCCCGGATCCCATGGACGATCTGGGTCAGAAGACTCGGACCACCATGGGAGCGAGTGAGTTACTTGAGACGAAGTGGGATCATGTCATCGATACCCTGCTGAAAGAACACGGCACGCGCTTCAACATGAAGGCTTTTCTCCGCCGTCTGCAAAGACCCAAACCTGCAAAAGGCACCCAGGCAAAATACGCAGGCAGGCTTTCCGAATCTTCCAAAAAACCCAGGCCTGCGGAGCCGGGAGACTCGTACTACATCGACAATGCAGGGCTGGTGATCCTCTCGCCGTTCTTTGGCATGCTGCATGAAAAGCACGGCCTGCTCGAAGAGGGGCGCTTCCGCGATCACGCGGCGGCAGAACGCGGGGTGCATCTGCTACAGGCTCTGCTCACCGAGGAGACTGCGGTGCCCGAGCAGGCGCTGGTGCTGAACAAGGTGCTATGCGGACTTACCCCTGACATCCCGGTGGTGCGTGAGAACGGCCTGGTGGAACAGGATCGTACGCACACGCAGATGCTCCTGCGCAGTGCCATTCAAAACTGGCCGGTATTGAACAACGTCTCCATCGATGGCTTCCGTGGTTCCTTCCTGTGGCGGCGTGGCAAGCTGACCCGCGGTGAGGATCGCTGGACGCTCACCATTGAGCACCGTGGCTTTGATGTGCTCATGTCCTCGATCCCGTGGAGCTTTGCCGTGATCAAGCCGCTGTGGATGCCTGATCCGCTGTACGTTGACTGGGTCTGAAACTCACTACTGATGAAAACCAAACACACTCATGCAGGCACACCGAATGAACGCCTCCCCAATGGCCTCGATTTCGCCACTGTGGCGGGCCGTGAGATGGCATGGCTGGAGCAGTGCATCGAAATCAGGCTGCCCGCCAGATGTGTTCCGAGAATGATTCTAAAGTTTGCGGAATACGAAAGTGACAAAATTGTCACTGTACCTTTGAGCCTCGCGTGCGAAGAGATTGCCTATGGCGGCAGCGACGAAGCACAGCAACGAAACAATTCGAGA
>JAPLUM010000047.1 GCA_026397605.1 Verrucomicrobiota bacterium
CCGCTTTCTTGCCCTTTGTTCCGATGGGGTTGAGGTGTAGTTTGTAGGGCCAGTCGAGCAGGGCTGCATGGCTGTTGTGCTCACGGGCATTGCTCCAAAAGGGTATCGCTTTGCTGCGGCTCTCGGTCTTGTGATCCAGCAACAGCATGAGGCTGATGCCATCCATCGGCTGGATTTGATTTTGGGCGACGGCACCGGTGGCTTCGAGCACGGTGGGATAAATGTCGAGTGTGGAGCACGGTACATCGCTGATGAAAGGTTTGGCGATGCGGGCAGGCCATTCGACGATGCCCGGCACGCGCACGCCGCCTTCCCAGAGCTGGCCTTTTTGACCACGCAGGTTGCCAGTGGACTTCGGGCCTTCATGGCCGCCGTTGTCGCTGTTATACCAGAGTAAGGTGTTATCGGCCACGTTCAGTTCCCGCAGAGCAGCGCGCAGTCTGCCGACACTGCGATCCACAGCCGTGATTTCGCCAAAGTAGTTTTGTTCAGCCTCCGATAATGTGCTGTAGAGCGCTTTATCCGCTGGCAGCGCGATGTGTGGCACATGGGGCGAGCCAAACCACACCACGGTGAGGAATGGCTTGCCTGCGGCGGCTTGTTTCTTGATGAACTTCAAAGCCTCGTCGGTGGTGACATCAGAGCTGTCGCCAGTGAACTTCTCCGGCACTCCAGTGCGACCCAAAACGGGATCGAGATCGAAGAAATTATCTGATGAGACCCATTCATCAAAGCCGAGCTTGCCCGGCGAAAGTGGATCATCAGCGAGAATGGCGCGGCCTGGCATCGTGGTGGTGTTTTTGTCGCCATTTTTGCCATTGAGATGCCATTTGCCGAAATGCCCCGTCGCATAGCCCGCCGTCTGCAAAACCTTTGCCACCGTGAGTTCCTGAGCACGGATCGGCGATCCTGGATTGAAGGTGCCCATGCGATGCGGGTGCCGCCCGGTCATGATGCTGGCGCGTGTCGGCGAGCAATTGAAGTGCGCGGTGTAGAAGCGGTTTAACCTCACGCCACTCTTCGCCAGTAAATCAAGATTTGGCGTCTTGAGTTCGGGATGGCCATTGTAACCCGTGTCGCCCCAGCCTTGATCGTCCGCCATGATGAGCACGACATTGGGACGTTGCTCCGCCGCGATGGCATGTGATTGAAGGCTGAAGGTCGAGATCAGCAGGAGTAACAAGGAGTGGGCGCGTTTCATGCGCTGTGGGTAACGAAGGCAACAGGCGCGGCTTACAGCAGGTTTCCAATGAGTCTGGTATAAGAGACGTAGCTTGGCCCACGCCATACTATTCCGTTGCGCTACTAAGGGTCCGAACACGCACATTTCGGTAGTAGAAGACGCTCCGGGGATCATGCGCCTGAAAGGCGATGCCGCCGCCCGCAGGGTTCAGCTTGCGCCCAGCGCGCTCTGGCGGGCGTGTGACATTCGGCGGCTCGGTGTAATCCACGACGAGCTTGTCATTGAGGTGGATGGTGATGCGCTGCCCACGCACGGTGACGCGCACGTTGAACCACTGGCTCTCATCCACGGGTGATGCGGTGAGGTCCACGACGGCGTAGAGGCTGCCCGTTTTACGCTTTTCTTTAGCGGAGCTGTTGAGCTGAATCTCATACCCCTTTGCCAAATGCAGCGCTGCGTCGCGCGTGGCGAAGTCGGTGTGGATGAAGATGCCGCCGTTCGAGTTCGGCTCACTACGTGCTTCCAGTTCCAACTCGAAGTCTTTGAAGCTCTCCATGCCTTCTTGGCGCTCGCCTACATAAAACAGGTGCGAGCTTTCTTTGGTGGCATTGGCACGCAAGGCACCATCGACGACTGCCCAGGAATCGGGGAACGCATTGGCCTTCCATCCTGTGAGATCCTTGCCATTGAAAAGCGTGCGCCAGCCCTCCTGGGCAAATGCGGTGACGGAGAGACTGGTGAAGACGAGAGCTGTGAGGAGTTTCATCAAGGGTTCTTGGTTTCGGATTTTTGGCTGGGTGAAGATTTCCATCCTTCAACGTTCATCTCGCCATCGACGCCGCAACGAAAGGACAGAGGCTGTTCCAAGCCAACCGGTTTGCCAGTCTTGGGGTTTTGATAGCGTGCGGTGTCGCTAATGTTGATGAGTTGATTGTTTTCGATCCTGCACTGGGCGCTGGTATCGTTACGAAAGAGCGGGCGTGGCTGGCCGATGCACTCGATGAGGTTGCTCGTGAAGAGGAAGGTGCCGAAGTCACACTTGTCATTGAAGCCGAACAGGCCATCGCCTCGCGGCGTCTTCGTGGTGCGGGCGATGATGTGGTTATTGCGCACTTCGAGATGGTTATAAGGTTCGTTGATCCAGATCACGCCGCGTCCTGGATTGTTGATGAGATTGTTGTGAAACTTGGCCGGTCCTGACGCGGCTGCTTTGCCGAAGCCGCTGATGGTGTTGCCGTGATCTTCCACTAGATCGAAGTCGAAGAGATTGTGATCCATTTCGACGCCGTTGCGCACGAACTCAATGGAGTAGCTGTCGCGGAATAAATTGTGATGAATGTGAAAGGTGCTGCCACTGGCTGGCACAGGGCCACCCGCGTGCTTGGGGATGGAAATGGTGCCGTGACAGATGTTATGGTCGATCTCCACGTCCTCATCGTTTTCGAATGGGAACTCGATGGAGAAGTTCGTTTCGATGGTGTTGTGATGAATGTGGCAGCGCTTCCCCTGCCGTCCTTTGATGCCGTAGTAGTGCTCGTTGGGCGCGGTTTTGATGCGCAAGAATCGGTTGTTCCAGATTTCGGAATCCTTTGTCCAGATGCAAAAGATGCCGCCGCCAGTGATGCCACCTTTCACACCTGGCTGTCCCTTTTCCCAGCGCTGACCAGCATCGACAAACGTGCAGTCGTGAATCTGCGCGCCACTCATGCTGTAAGTACGAATGCCTGAATACATGAAGTCCGCGATGCGCAGGTGATGAATTTTCATGCCTTTGTTGAAGTATGAAAACACAGCGCCATGCATCTGTGGACCAGTAAGCGTCATGTCGGAGATCGTCACGTCATCCATCTTTTCAGCGACGTGGATGAGGTAGCCGCTGCGGTCGAACTTTTTGAAGTTGGTCTCGGGATCTGGCAGTGTGTCAGTCGCGGCCTTCCAGGCATCTGCGTTCGTGAGGATGGTTTTCCCCATGCCTGCACCCTTCAGCATCATGCCGGACTTCAGCATCAAAGGCTGCGTCAAAGCAAAGGTGCCAGGACCGATCTCGATGACCACACCCTCCCCACTCTGAGATACAGTGGCGGTGAGTTCGTCCACCGTTACTACAGGTTGTGCGACGACTGAAGCCGCGACAAAAAGACAAAGAAGGATAGCGATGCACTGCATAAGATGGATTGCGAATTATTCGCTGATGAAGAGGTCCATGCGAGCGCGACTGCCAGCCCACTTGAGCGCGTCATTGCCGATGAGTTTGGTCTCGCTACCGCGCGTGTCGCGGATGTGGAGTTTGTGATTGGATGAATAAACGCTGGTGCCATAGATGACGGCCATGCGGCTTTCTCGGTTTTCAAAAATGGG
>JAPLUM010000742.1 GCA_026397605.1 Verrucomicrobiota bacterium
TTCTATTTCCGCCAAGATCTGTCCAATGGTAGCACACGGTTAGGCGGCGCCTTTTTGACCTTTGTGGCAAAACAAGGCTACCCGTCGGCACTCGTCAAAAGTGCCTCCTATCTGATGCATGATGAAGCTTTTTCCAATGTGCGTCAGTTCTTGACTCAGCGGACGCGTGGCCTGATTCAGGATCCCTCTGGCGTGCCTTATCGCAGTCTTGTCGATGCCGGTTTATCGTTGCATCTTTATGGGAACTATCAGGGCACCTTGGGGATCTTTTCCCAGCAACAGCCTGATCTGATGCAGGCCTATCAAAGTGGCAGGCATCCTGTGTCGAATGTCAATTTTGGTTTTGGCTACCTCTATGGTGCAGAGACAACCTGCATCATGGTGGCGCGGCGTCCTTAAGGGGTTGTGAAAATAATCTCAAATTCATCTCGCATGTAAGTTGTTTTTCCTTCAGCATGAGGCTGGTTTTTAACCCATTGATACCCATGAATACACCCCCCACCTATCAGCACAGAGAAAAAAGGAATGTCTTGCCTCGCCATGGGTGGGATCGGTTGTTTGGTTTTAATCGTTGTCCTCTTCCTCGGCGGCGGAGCACTTGTGGCCAAATTCTTGCCAGGCTGGAAGGCCAACATGGAAGAGTTCACCAAAGAGTCTGCCTCCAATCCTGACAAAGCCACAGCCAAGCTTGGTATCAAGATGATGCCCACCGCTCAGATCGTCCGTGAAGACGATGCTGCCAAATCAATCACCTTTAAAGTCGGCGCTGACGGTGAAGAGCTGACCATGCACTACGAAGGCCTAAGCTCAGGCAAGGGCAAGCCAAAGGTCACCAACAGTAAGGGTGAAGAAGTGGATGCTTCTCATCAACCCGTCGCAGCTCCAGAAGCTGCACCAGCACCTGAAGCTCCTGCGGTTCCTGCCGCGCCTGCTCCTGCTGCCACGCAAAACTAAAACCGAACATGGCTGGGCTTACCCATCCTAACCTTATCATCTTATCCGGCGCCGGACTCTCCGCAGAGTCCGGCGTCGCTACATTCCGTGCAGCCGATGGTCTCTGGGAAGGGCACCGCATTGAGGATGTGGCCACGCCCGAGGCCTTCCGAAGAGATCCGGCGTTGGTGCAGCAGTTCTACAATTTGCGACGTGCTCAGCTGAAAAGTGTGCAGGCGAATGCCGCTCATCATGCTTTGGTTGAGTTGGAGAAAAACTGGCCAGGCTCGTTTTGGCACATCACGCAGAATGTCGATGACCTTAATGAGCGTGCTGGGGCCAAGAAACTCCTGCACATGCATGGCGAGCTAAGAAAAGTCCGCTGCACTTGGTGCAAGTCTGTTCTCGCATGGTCAGACGATTTACAAACCGACACGGATTGTCCTGAGTGCGATCATCGTGGCACGCTGCGCCCTGACATCGTCTGGTTTGGTGAGATGCCCTACTACATTGATGAAATCATGCGTGCTTTGGAAACCGTGGACATCTTTCTTTGCATCGGCACCTCTGGCGTGGTGTATCCCGCAGCTGGTTTTGTGCGATTGGCAGCCGAGAAGGGCTGTGGTCGCTTGATTGAAGTCAATCTCCAATCCACTGGCATAAGCGGTCAATTTACGGAGCAAAGACAAGGCGCGGCAGGCGTCGAAGTTCCGAGATTGGTTGCTGAATTGCTTCAGACTTTCGCGGTCTAATTACTCTAGCAATCCGCGGGCAATGATGCGGTCCACAGGATTAAAATCATCCGTAAAGAGTGGCCCATTTTGAGGCAACTGATTGGCGGCGACATGGCTGCGTAGGACTCGGCTCTGCCAACTGGTGGCGGTAAAGAAACGATTTGTGAGCCAAGGTTGCCAATCCTGGCGGGAGGCTAGGATAATGACGTTTTGGGTCGCAAGGCGCGGTCCTTGCACAGCAAAGGTTTCGATGTGTGGGAATACGCTGCGCAGGGTCGTTAGAATGCCACCCAGTAGCTCCGCTTTTTCACCCTGCACGGCAGTGATGGCATTCATCACGAAGACACCCTCTGGGGTAAGATGATCGGAAACTAGCTGAAAAAATTCCTTTGTCACCAGATGAGAAGGGATGGAGCGGATGCCGGCGTAGGCATCTCCAAAGATCATGTCCCAGCGCTGGTCCTTTTGACTGCGCAGAAAGTGGCGTGCATCGCCGGCATGAGCTTGGACTTTCGGATGCTCCGCCAGTTTAAAAAACTTCCGACCGACTTCGATCACCTGCGGGTCGATCTCTGCCACGTCCACCTGGGCTTCAGGGAACTCTCGGGACAGAGCCTCGGGCATACCAAACGCACCTGCGCCGATAAAAAGGGCACTGTTGATTTTGGCATCGTCCCGCAGCAGTGGCAGACGCCAGTAATGCTGGTAGTCCATGACCAGCTCACCATTGTCAGGATTCATGGCACCTTCAGCGGTGGAGTCGAGTTTTAACAGCCGTTGGCGGCGTGGACTGACACCGTTTTCAGAAACTTCAATTCGATGATAAAAGGATTCCTGGGAAAAGATCACCTCTTTGCCAGCCGTTGGCTCAGCCTGCGATCCTAGAGCTGCCGCAGCCAGTCCGACAGCGGTCAAAACGAGGGTGTTTTTCGTGCTGCTCTTAGCTAGGAGAAATGCGAGCACGGCCAGAATCAGCAGAAGGATGCCGCAGCCAATGAAAATACTGCGCACGCCGAAGTGGGACAGCAGCACAAAGCCAGAGAGAAAGGTGCCGACGAAGCTGCCGAGTGATCCGAGCATGCTGACTGTGCCCGCTGCCGCGCCGACATGCGTGTTTTGAAAGGTCATGCTGTAAAAGCGCACCGCTGCTGGTGAGACCGCTCCGAGCAAAGCGCCCGGCAGGGCAAACAGAAACAAGGACACCATGACTGATCCGCCAATGAGCCCGCTTTGAGTGAAGCTTTCACCAAAGCCTAAATGCAGAGGTGGAATCAGAAAGGTCAGCACTGCCGCGCCTGCCAATAACCAACCTAGTAGGCTGATGCTGGTGTATTTGTCAGACAGCCGTCCACCCATGAAGCCGCCAACACTGAAGGCGACGAGGACGACGCCGATCAATGCGGTCCAGGTATAGACGCTATTGCCGAACAAAGGTGCCAGAAGCCGAAAAGCACAGATCTCGATGACCATCATGGCTGCTCCGGCCAGAAAACAGGACGCTCCAAGATAAAGGCGCGTGAGTGAGGTGCTGGTTGGTTGAAGGGGCTTTGACATGAAGATGAAAAAAGGAAGTGGGACTGAGTCTTATCACTCAGTCATTATAAAACACCAGACTGGCGATGCGCCATCCGTCAGGTGTTTTTAGCAGGGTGAAGAAGTCTGTGCCAGTGACGATTTCGCGCCCTTTGGTCAGCTTCCAGCGGACTTCGGCTAGGGCTACACGGCTGTCTCCGCTGATCTTCATGTCTGTCGGCACTTCAGTCATGGCCTCTGCGGATCGCTCGTGGCCGAGCTTTTGACCATGCAGAAAGTCGGTGACACCCTGACTGCCACACTGTCCGCCTTTTTCCACAAAGGTGATGCGTGCAGTTGAATGGAAGCAGGAGCCATAGCCATCCATATCCTTGGCGGACCAGGTATTAAAATAGCGATTCAAAAACACCTCGATCTCCGCCTTCTGCGGATGCGCAGCCTCAGAGCAGGCAGATAAGCAGAGAAGAGCCAGTAGCAGCCAAAGACTCAAACCTACAGCTTTCAGTTGGCAAGGTTTCTTCGTCATTCGGATTTAGACATTCATCATTGCCGCAGGCCCTTATTCTTCCTCGAGCTTTTCCTCGGGCACTCCCATGAGGTCGAGAAGGCGATTCAGATCCTCGATGCCGTAATAGTCGATCTCGATCTGGCCTTTCTTGTCACCATGCTTAACGCTGACATTGGTCGAAAGATGCTGCATCAGGCGCTGCTCCACAGACTCCACCGCGCGGTTCAGTTCTGTGTTGTCGATCTCTGGTTTTGGCTTCGGCGGATTCAGGATATCTTGAGTCAGCTTTTCAGTAGCACGGACCGTGAGTCCTTTTTTGACGATCTCATCTGCTGCCTTGTTTTGAGCATCCGCAGATTTGAGCATCAACAGGACTTTGGCATGACCCGTGGTCAGCTTGCCACGAGACACCATGTCCTGCACACCAATGGAAAGATCGAGAAGACGGATTGCATTCGTCACCGTAGTGCGGTTTTTGCCCACACGTTTGGCGATGTCTTCCTGCTTCATGTTAAACTCCCGCGCCAGGCGCTCATAGGCGCGGGCCTCTTCCATGGGGTTCAGGTCTTCACGCTGGATGTTTTCGATCAGCGCCATCTCCAGCACGTCTTTATCTTCAGCCTGACGAATGATCACGGGCACTTCTTTAAGTCCCAGTTCACGAGATGCCCGGAAGCGCCGCTCACCAGCGATGAGCTCCATCTTCCCATTCACCTGACGTACGATCAGGGGCTGGATGATGCCATGCTCACGGATGGACTCCATGAGTTCTGCCAAATGCTCAGGCTCAAACTCCTTTCGCGGTTGCAGTGGGCTGGGCACGATCTGGTCCAGAGTCACACGATTCACCACATCACCAGGCGCAGGCTGAGCCAGCGCTGGCAAACGCATGGACGGCACCCCGACCTGAGGGGTCGAGATCAGTGCGCCGAGTCCTTTTCCAAGAGCGGATTTTGCCATAAGGGTTAGAGAGTAGAGAGACGCCGCATCATGGCAAATCGGTTTTGTCTAACTCGATCAGGCTAGGCTTGAATCAAGTCTGCATAGCAGCCCAGCAAAGGCGTATCGAGGGAGCCATGCACAGGGTGCATGGTAGTTTAGCTCAATCTTCTCAATTTTGAGAATACAAATTTGATACAATTATCATAATTTCAATAAAATATCTTTACAACATTCTTACTTCGCATAAAGTCCTCTCAACACCGAGAACGAGATGAAAAACACCACCGCAACTTCCACCAGCCGCACTTCAGGCTTCAGCTTGTTTGAGATGCTGACCTTTGTTTGCATCCTTGGAATCTTGGTTTCCTTAGCGATGCCACTTTTTGGCAACGTTCAGGAAATCGAGCAGGCAACGGCGAAGCGTAACGCACAAAGCTTTTGCACGTTGGCTTACGCGGCAAGCGCGGCTGGCTTAAACGTGGCTGCAGGAACTGAAGATAAAGTGGAGGTTCTCAAACGATTGGTTAAAGGCATCACCATCAAGAAAGGCGCGCTAAAAGGTCGTGAATTCAAACTTCCTAACATGACGGAGGAAGAAATCATTGAAGCCAGCGCTCACGTCCACATTTCAGAGGGTGAGCTCGTTTTGGGCGCTCCGGTGCCGGGCAAAAAAGTCATTTAATTTCAGCCACCAGCAACGCATCAAATAGCAGAAGTAACCCTGCGCTATTAAAGTCTGCTCAGGCAAGAAAAGTTCATTTGGCGGAGAAATTTATATATTGGCTCATCTGTTTGACGGAAGAAAAGTTTAAAGGCGACAAAAGCCCCCTTGGTCCTTGCGCATGAGTCGAGTGTCCGCATCTTGGTGGCCCATGAATATCCTGGACGAAATCATCGCCCATAAGCGCACCGAAGTAGAGAAACTAATGCCGCGCTTAGAGAAGCTACGCGCCGCGGCCACTCTGCGAAATGACTTCCGCTCCTTTGCAGATGCCCTGAGGCTGGACCCCTCACGGCTGAGTATGATCGCTGAGGTCAAACGCGGTTCGCCTTCTGCAGGCACCATTGCCAAAGACTTTGATCCGCTGACCATTGCCCGAGGCTATGAAAAAGCCGGTGCCAATGCACTTTCCATCCTCACGGATGAAAAATACTTCCAGGGACACTTGAATTATCTCTCGCTGATTCGTGAGCAAGTGGACATTCCTTGTCTGCGGAAGGACTTCATCATTCATGAGGCGCAGATTTATGAAGCCGTGGTGGCTGGAGCAGATGCGATATTGCTCATCGTCGCTGCTTTGGATCAGGACACTCTAGTGAGGCTTCTCGATACA
>JAPLUM010000824.1 GCA_026397605.1 Verrucomicrobiota bacterium
GTTTGAAGCACTGTTTGTTGAGGCGAGTGCGGATGCAATAGCTTCGGAGCGCGGCCGATTGTCGAATCGGGCCAGCGTGCTCGATGCACTACGCGAGTCCGCGAAGCTCATGGCGGGCAATTTGGATGCCTCGGATCGCAGCAAGCTGGATCAGTATCTGACCTCGGTGCGCGATGTGGAGCGTCGATTGCAGATGTCCGATGCGTGGTTGGACAAACCGAAGCCGAAATCGCCCATCGACGCGATCACGGACGAGGAACGGATGCAGATCGAAGAGATTCCTTTGTTCATGGACTTGATGACGCTGGCGCTGCAGACGGACTCGACACGCGTGGCGACCTTTGAAGTTCCGCTCGGATTCCACACCAATGATCTCGATGTCGGCAGCTACCACGGTCTGTCGCACCACAGCAAACAGGAGGGCCTGCTCACGCAGTTGCAGATCGTGGAGAAGTATCTGATGACGCAATTCGCGCACTTGCTAGGGAAGTTGAAGGAAGCGGGCTTGATGGACAGCACGCTCGTGGTGATCGGCAGCGGCATGGGCAATGCCTCGAACCATTCGAATCGCGACCTGCCCGTGCTGCTCGCGGGCGGTGGCTTGAAGCACCAAGGCCATCTGGTTTGCCCGGAGGACGAGCACAAACGCATCCAGTTGTCCAATCTCTGGCTCTCCACGCTCCAGTGGTTCGGCGTGGAGCGCGAGCGCTTTGGCCGCAGCACGGGAACGTTCACACCGATGAAGATTGGCTAGTGGGGAGGAAGCAGGAGACAGGTGGCAGGAGACAGAACAAGACGGACAAATAACTCACCAAGACATCAGTATGGGCGTTCAGACAGTCAAAGAACTCACAGTTTATAAGAAGGCGTATGCGCTGGCGATGCAGGTCTTCGAAATTTCGAAGCGCTTTCCGCCAGAGGAACGATATGCGCTAACGAGTCAAATTCGCCGCTCTTCACGTTCAGTTTGCCTAAACCTAAGGGAGGCTTGGGCGAAGCGTCGTTACGAGGCACACTTCATCTCCAAGCTCACGGATTGCGATGGTGAATGCAATGAGACCGACAGCTCTTTGGATTTTGCCAAAGATTGCCAATACATCACCGCAGAGAAACATGCTGAGCTCACGTCTCTCAATACCGAGGTCGCGAAGATGCTCGGCTCCATGTTGCAGACGCCCGAGAAGTTCGCCCCGACGGGAGACAAGAGGCAGGTCCCAGAGGACCGATAAGAAAGCAAAGCCACCGAAATTAACCACCTATCCACTCAAGCCATGATCACACGTCCTGCCCACTGCTCCCTGTCTCCTCTCTCCCGCCTCCTGTCCCCTGTCTCCTGCCTCCTACTGTTCTCTCTATTCCCTGTCTCCTGCCTCCTTTCCGCTCCCTCCCCCGAGTTCCTCAAGACTTACTGCATCAACTGCCACGGCGCTGACAAACAAAAGGGAGATCGTCGTTTCGACACACTGACGTCTGAGATCAAAACCCCGGACGACGCCTTGCTCTGGCAGGACATCCTTGATCAACTCAATCAAGGCGACATGCCGCCGAAGAAAGAGAAGCAGCCACAAAAGGCCGAGTTGCTCGCGGCTGTCGATGCCATCACGCAATCCATTGGCGATGCCACGCAGCGATTCAAAGCGACGGGCGCGCACACGGTGCTGCGTCGGCTCAACAGCTTCGAGTATCGCAACACCATCGGCGACCTACTGGGATTGAACGTCGCGGGATGGAATCCCGCTGGGGACTTTCCACCCGAGGTCCGTGCCGATGGCTTCGACAACAACAGCGCGGTGCAGGTGACCTCCGGCATCTTGCTCGATCATTACTTCGCTGCCGCCGAAGAAGCCATCAAGCGAACGACGGCGTTTGGTCCGAAGCCTGAGAGCAAGAGCTACACGCAGAAGTCGCCGTTCTACTTCGAAGGCAAGGAAGCACGTGACCTGCCGAAGCTTTTTCATCCCGACCGCTACCGATGGATTTCGGACAATGGCTACGACGATCTCGTCGCACGGCATTATCGCGGCGGGCACATCGGCTTCGAACCGCTGGCGCGCGGCGGCGCACCACAGAGCGGGCGTTACACCATCCGCATCCAGGCCGCCGCCATCGACCGCACGCATTCCTATGACTTCCTGCAGGACTTCCGTAACGGCGATCCGATCGTGATGGAACTCGCCGCGGTGAATCGCGAGGGGAGCGTCGAGAGCACCGGCAACATCACCACGCAGCGCACGCTCGCGTTAGTGGAACTCAGCAACGAGAAACCGCAGTGGTTCGAGTGGACCGTCGATCTCGAACGCGGTGAAGAGCCCGAGATACGCTTCCGCAATGGCGCTGCCAAGGCCAAGAACCTGGCGTTCAAGTTGAGCAAAAATACCAAGGGGTATCCCGAACTGGAAGCGCTTGGAAAGCTGAAAAAGAGTGAGACCGCTTTGGCAGTGCTCAAGGCCTATCGCGGTCCGAAACTCCGCATCTGGGAAATGCAGGTCGCAGGTCCGCAACTCGACCAGTGGCCGACGCCGGGTCACACCTTGCTCTATGGCATGCTCACGGAGGATCAGATCAACCGCGCTAACATCCCCGAGCGCTTGAAAGTCTTCGCCGACACCGCCTTCCGTCGTCCTTTGGGTCAGGGCGAGTTATCGCCCATCGGCAAGCTCATCAACGCCAAGCTCGATGCCGGCATGAAGCCGATGGATGCGCTGCAACTCGGCTTTCAAACCATCCTCTGCTCGCCCGCCTTCCTGCATGTGCATGAAGGCACCGGCAAACTGAACAACTTCGCGCTCGCCTCACGCCTCTCCTATTTCTTCTGGTCCTCCATGCCCGACCAAACGCTGATTCAACTCGCAACCGCGGGCAAACTTCACGAGCCCGCCACGCTGAGCGCACAAGTGGATCGCATGCTCGCTGATCCCAAATCACAGCGCTTTGTGCAGAACTTTATCCGCCTCTGGCTGAACCTCGACCACATCGGCGAGATGCCCGTTTCCACCGACTTCGTCAGCTTTTTCCGCGACAACATCGACGCCGCGATGCGTGCCGAGACCGAGATGTTCTTCCGCCACATCCTCGACAAAAATCTGCCGCCTCGCGAGTTCCTCTCCGCCAACTACACTTTCCTCAATCGCGAACTCGCGCTGCACTACGGCCTGCCACCGTTGGAAGGTGTGCAGCTCCGCCAAGTCTCGCTGCCCAAAGCCGAGCGCGGCGGTCTGCTCACCCAGGCTTCGTTCCTGACCGCATCCGCGAATGGCGTTGACACCTCGCCCGTCGTGCGTGGCGTTTACGTGCAGGAGAAACTGCTCGGCTACACGCCACCGCCACCACCGCCCGATGTGCCGCTCATCGAGCCCGATGCCAGCGGCGCCAAAACCATCCGCGAGCAGCTCGCCATGCATCGCGAAAACGCCACCTGCGCGAGTTGTCATCAAAAGATCGATCCGTATGGCTTCGCACTAGAGAACTTCGACGCCATTGGCGGTTGGCGCGAAGGCTACTCCAAAGAGCACAAGATCGACCCCAGCGGCGACCTCCCCACCGGCGAGAAGTTCAAAGGCGTCACTGACTTCCGCACTCTGCTCATCGCAAAGCACGAGCAGTTCACCCGCTCCCTCACCGAGAAGCTCCTCACCTACGCCCTCGCCCGCGGCCCCGAGTTCACCGACCGCACTGTGATCGACGGTATCGTCAAAGACATCTCCGCCAACAAAACTGGCTTCAAAGATCTTGTGCGTGCCGTGGTGCTCAGCGATTCGTTTGGGAAGAATTAGGTTCAAAAATTCAGTGCCTCCAATCTATTTTTTAACCACCTCATAGTCTCCAAGCCGATCAAGGGTGAATAGGCGCTCTTTGATGCAAAATAATGGAGTTTGATATCAATCCCTTGTTTTGTATTTCCTTGGTAATCCAATCCAAGATCTAGACGAGAAAGCGAGAAAATGATTTCACGTTAGCCTTGTTTAGTTTTCGGTAAAAGACTAGGATCATTCCAATATGTTTACTAGAAGAGTCACAGCCCTGATTTCCTGCCTCCTAATCCTTTTGGTAGTTATGGTGTGCCTTCACGAGCGTGGAGTTGAACCAGCGCTTAATGAGAATGTAACGCTTCAATGGCGTCTCGGGACGACTCAGCCATCCTCGCATGTACCCCCAGTCACATTGCCCGAGCCAGATGTTCGCCTGGCAAGGGTGGATGCAGAGATTGAGCAGGCTGAAGTGATCGAGGCCAGAATAGTGCCTTCTAATTTGAGCGGAACGATGGTGAAGCAAAGGGTCATTCGTTGGCATGGAAAATATCCGCTGCTGCGCATCGAGGAGGATGTGCCTCGTGATCCGGCGCAGAGGGGTGAGCGCCGCCTGATGGTAGCAGATCACTTGATGGTGAAGCTGCGGGCAGGGTTTACGGAGGATCAGATGCGTGGCTGGGTTCTGGGCATGGGTTTCAATGTGCGAGATAATTTGCCTGGCTCGAATG
>JAPLUM010000301.1 GCA_026397605.1 Verrucomicrobiota bacterium
CGCTTGGCGCGGATCGTCTCATCGGCGGCATGAATCTCTCCGGCGACAACGCTTACAGCTTCACTGGCAACACACTCACGCTTGGCGTCGGCGGCAATTTCATCACGAGCAATCCGAGCACTGGCAGCGTGACGCACACGATCAGCAGCGCAGTCAGTCTGGATGGCACAGCGGTGATCAACACCGCATCGAACGCGGGGCTGGAAATCGGTGGTGGCGTCAGTGGCAGCCAAGCGGTGACCAAAAGCGGCGCGGGCACTCTCACACTCACGGGTGCCAGCAGCTACAGTGGCACGCTCACGGTGAGCGAAGGCACGTTAGCGATGGGCAAGCATAACGACGCTAGCACTAGCGGCGGCAGCCTGAACGCGGCGACCATCATCAACAACAGTGCCGTCTTCACGGCTCTCAATGGTGCGTTCTCCGGCAACATGAGCGGCAGCGGCAGTTGGACCGTGCAGGGCCGCAACAGTAGCCTCGGCGGCATCTACACCGGTGCCGCCACGCACACTGGCGGCACCACGATCAGCACCAGCTCACTCACCCTTGGCGACGGTGGCACTAGCGGATCGGTGACGGGGAACTTCACCTTGGTGAATGGTGGCCTGTTGACGATCAATCACAGCGATGCCGTCACGCTCGCTGGCACCATCTCGGGCGATGGTGAAGTTTGGAACGGTGACACCGGAGCGCTGAGTTTGACAGGTGCTGTCTCTGTCAACGTGCTGGCCAGCTCCAGCAGCGGAGCGCTCCATGTTTCGTCCAC
The DNA here is from genome assembly GCA_026397605.1 of Verrucomicrobiota bacterium. GTDB lineage: Bacteria > Verrucomicrobiota > Verrucomicrobiia > Verrucomicrobiales > Verrucomicrobiaceae > Prosthecobacter. Next base: position 767 of record JAPLUM010000301.1, read on the forward strand.
CTGTGCCGCGACCAATGGCTACATCGGCATCGGCAGCACGGGCAGCTCGCTCAATGGAAACTCCAGCGCGGCGCAGATGACCTTCACCTATCTCAGCATCGGCACCGCAGGCAGCGCGGCGGTGAATCTCAGCGGCGGTGCGGATCTGACGACTGGAGACATTGAGTTCGGCTCCACCGGCGATGGCATCGGTAGCCTCAGCCTCATCAACAGCGGCACCTCACTCACCTGCACGGGTGGCATCACTGGCACCGCCACATCGTCCATCCGCATCCGTGGCGGCAGCACGCTCACGACGGCATCACTGACGAGCGTGCCGGTGTCGATGGACACCTTTGGCACCTTGGTCTTCAGCGCTGCCACGACATGCGACTCCGCCTTCACCCTCGGCATCGCTGGAGGTTACCTATCCAATGCCGTCGCCGTGACTCTCAGCGGGCCGATCAACGGTCCATTGTCGAAAGCAGGCAGCGGCACGCTCACGCTCACCGGCACGAATAGCCTCACCGACTCGCTCGTCATCGATGCCGGCACCTTGACTCTCAGCAGCATCAGCATCAGCGACAGTGCAGATGTGTATATCGCTGCCGCAGCCACGCTGAACCTCAACTTCACCGGCACCGATACCGTGAATCAACTGAGCATCGGCACCGTGCAGCAGTCCGCAGGCACCTGGGGCAGCCTGACCAGCAGCGCCACGCACAAGACCGCCCGCATCACTGGCAACGGTATCCTGCTCGTCACCAATGGGCCGGATGACTTCACAGACTGGGCCGCCCAATACGGTCTGACGCTCACCGAGGCCGACTTCGACCTGGATAGTGACAACGACGGCATCGACAACGGCCTGGAGTTCGTGCTCGGCGGCAATCCAGCGACCAGCGACACCGCTGCACAACCCATCACCAGCAGCGTGAGCGGCGGCTACCACACCCTCACCTTCCACCGCTACGACGGCAGCGAGCGGGACATCAATCTCGACGTCGAATACAGCACCAACCTCACGACTTGGACACCCATCATCATCGGCAGCAGCTCCAGCACCAGCGGCGGGGTGATCATCACCGTGACGGAGAATGGCAGCAGCATGGATTTGATCACCGTGCAGATGCCCGTGGGGGTGAATACGCGGATGTTCAGCCGGATCTTTGCTGAGGTGGATTGAGCGTAGTAGGCCGGATGTGTTGGGCGCAAAAAGCATCGCAAATACATTAGACGCCCTTCGCCCAACTATCCGGCTGCTTGGGGGTCACGATAGCTCACTGGCCTCCGAACACCTCCAAACCAGCCGGATAGTTCGGCAATGGAGGCTTGCGGTGTTGTCCATGTCCACAGCGCCGAACACATCCGGCCTACCGCTGGGGCCAGATAGCTCACTGGCCTCCGAACATCTCCAAACCAGCCGGATAGTTCGGCAATGGAGGCTTGGGGAGTTGTCCATGTCCACAGCGCCGAACACATCCGGCCTACTTTTTATCTCCGTCTTCATCCTGATTTAATGTGGATGTGGCAGTGTTTGGACATGATCTCTATCACACCGATTTCTTGCAGCTCTTCGCAGACGTATTTGCGTCACCGCACACGCTTGCTAGCCCTGGCGAAGGCGCATGGGTGTGATGTGCATGAGGCGGAGGATGTGGTGCAGGATATGTTCGCGAAGCTGCTGCGCATGGGGCGGCTGGAGGATGTGAACGCGCTGCCGGAAACGGTGCAGTCGGCGGTGCTGGGGCGTCGTCTGAAATCTGTGCTGATGAATCGCTGGCGTGATCAGCAGCGCCAGTGCCGTGACGCCCGACGCACCATCGCGCTAGACGAGCTGGAGACGATGGACAGGACTTTAGCCTGCCAGCGCACACCTGCCATGGAGCATGATTATTCCTGGGCCATGCGCAGGGTCACGGATGCTCTAAAAACTCTGCGAGATGAGTGTGGCCAGAGACTCTGGCAGGAGCTGGAGCCTGCACTGCATGGGGATGGCCGACATGCCGCCACTGCGCGCTGCCGTGTGGCGGTGCATCGCGTGCGGAAGCGCCTACGCACTCTCATTTGCACGGAGGAGATGCGCTCAGCGTTGCTCACCTTCTTTTAGTTAAACCCAAACTTCGTAAACTCTGATGAAAACACTCTTTACTCTCACTTTCCTAGCCACGACATGCCTGGCCCAGTCAGACCCACAGCTCAGCTCCTGGCACACGAGCGGCTCAGGCAAGTATGCCCGCATTGTGGAAACAGATGCCGAGCTGCTAGCTGGCAGCACGAAGACCACCTGGACACGCACTTCTGGTCCGAATACGATCTCGCAATCCCTACCCGTGTATGCGGGGCCGCAGCAGATCGATTACTCCACAAACTACATCTACCTGCGCACGCCGTCACTGGCGACGCACACCATGGGGCCGTGGTATAACAATGCGGCGAAGACGGCTCTCTTTGTGAATGTGCCGAAGAATCAGGGTCTTATCATCCAGATCCCGCGCAGCAGTATCCTGGGCGCCATCCCGACGACGAAGACACGGACGGGAGGCTATCGCTTCAATAACGTGATGCAGGATGCGGTCGGTTGGCTGGTGGATGGAGTGGCCATCTTTGATCCGACGGATGGCTGGACCTACAGCAACGGCAGCGAATCAGGCTCGCCGACTGGAGAGTGGCACCGAGATGCGTATGTGAATGAGGGCATCACCTTTGATACGAGTCTGGCGCATCAGCAGAACGCTGGGAAGTATCACCATCACGCTAATCCTCTGGCACTGCGCTACCAGCTTGGTGACGCCGTGGCCTTCAACAACACGACAAAGGCTTACTCGGAGACGCTCACGCCGACACAGCACTCGCCCATCGTCGGTTGGATGCTCGATGGACTGCCCATTTACGGGCCCTATGGCTACAGCAGCGCACTGGATAGCAGCAGTGGCGTGCGTCGGATGATCGGCGGCTTTGTGCGGCGCAATGGAGCTACCGTGGGCGTGGACAATGTGACATCGGCTGGCCGCACGCTGCCGGCTTGGGCTTTGCGAAACAATAACAACACGAGTGCCAGTGGACCTGCTGTAAGCACGACGTATCCGCTCGGGCGTTACATTGAGGACTGGGCTTATCTCGGTGATCTACAAAAGAGTGTCGGTGTGAACTACGCGCAGGGCACAGTCTTTGATCTGAATGAATACAAGGTGCGCTGGTGCGTGACGCCGGAGTTCCAGAGTGGCTCTTGGTCTTACTTCACTTGCATCGACTCGACAGGCACG
>JAPLUM010000791.1 GCA_026397605.1 Verrucomicrobiota bacterium
GTCGATCTGTAGGCTCTTCGTTTCCAGCAAACGAATGTCCGCCGGCACACGGTCACCGCCTGCGAGCATCACGATGTCTCCCGGCACGAGATCGATGCTGTTCACGCGGATCTTTTTACCATCCCGCCGCACTACCGCTTCGGCCACAACCATCTTCATCAAGGCCTCAAGCGCGCTCTCTGCCTTCGATTCTTGGAGAAAACCGATGATGGCATTCACCACCACCACAATGAAGATCACGCTCGCATCCACCCACTCGCCGAGAAAGCCCGTGACCGCCGCCGCGGCGATGAGCACTAGTACGAGTGGTGCGGTAAATTGCCGTAGCAGCCGCTTCCAACCAGGCGTGCCACTACGCACCTTAACAAGGTTTTCGCCATAGCGCGCCAGCCTGGCACGAGCCTCCTTAGTCGTGAGTCCGCTCTCAAGTGAACCACCCGTCAGTCGGAGGGCATCGCAGATGGCAAGATTATGGGCAGTGGTCGCAGTCAATGTTAGAGAAAAGTCTAAATTTGCTCAGTGAGCAATCAGCAAACGGCTGAGATGGCGCAAGGCTCAAAGGTCAGTCCCCTTCTGCAATATCACATGCAGCGTCGAGGAAAGCTTGGTGGCCAAAGAGCTTGGTATCGTAAAAGCTGACGGTGATTGTATTCATGGGTAGCTTCTACTCATCGAGCCAAAGTTGGGCCAATGTATTCCTTAGCGATCACGATGTCATCAAACCAGACGCGGTTGGTCTTTGGAGGATTGGCGACCTTGTTGGCTTGGTAGGCGCTTTCGGTGACGTAGTGGCTAAGCATGAAATAGCTTACAGCCAATTCAGGCACGGTGCGCCAGCGGAAGCCTTCGAATGTAAAAGAGCCGTCTTGTGCGACCTCGAAACCTTCACCGGTCCATTTTCCGGTCTTTGTGCCGGGGCCGATGTGGGTGGCGAGCTTGCCATCGAGCCAGAGGGCTAGTTCGCCGTTGCTCTGGCCGATGTCGTTGCACTTCACCATGATTTCGACGCACTGCCATTGGCTGCGCGGTGGGCCAGGTTTCCCTTCAGGCCAGAGGCCGTTGCCCCAGAAGCCACCGTCGGAGCTCTGCTTCATGTCGTTCCAGTAGGAGTAAAACATCCAACCACCGGGAGCTGGGAGTGTGCCGTAGCTAGCATTCGGCTCAATGCGGGCGCTGAAGCGTGTGTCGCCAGCTGCGTGTTTCCCAGCGCTGCCCTGCGGCCAGTTGGTGGGTGGATTGTAACCGCCGAGGCCGCTAAAGTGAGGCAGGGAAGGGGCATCCGCAGCGAACTTCACATAGAAGCGCGAGAACACTTGTGTCTGGATGGGATCCAGCCGCTTGAAAAGATGTCCGCCTGTGTTTTCGCCAAGCGTGGCGGTGATTTGCAAACACTTGGTGCCTGCACTGGCCGCGGGGTGATCGCGGATGATTTCGAGCACCTGGCCGTCCTTGTTCTCGATTTCATTCCAGCGCGGCTTCAAAGCCTTCAACGCCCCCGCTTCAAAGTTTTCCGCGAGGAGCACGGCGGGATGTTTCTCGATGCCGGAGTCGCCGGGATAGCTTTTCGAGATGCCGTGACCTTGCGGCAGCGGATCGAGAGCAAGTGCGGAGGAAGCCAGGCATAGGAAAATACCGAGGCGCATATGAATATAGGTGGATGAGGTTACACAACACCCAGTGCCTTCTTCATTTCGAAGCCTGGGAAGATGGATTTTGTGTCGGCTAGGCCTACGCGCTTGGTGAGGACTTCATTGAGCACGGTGCGGTAGTCGGTCGTGACGGCGAGGTCGGCGCCTTGATCGAGGTGTTCATTGGCCAGGCCTTTCCATTCTCCGTAGAGTTTTCCGCCATTGATGCCGCCACCGATGACCATGTTGACACCACCATGACCATGGTCAGTGCCGTCGCTTTGATTGGATTTCAAACGGCGTCCGAACTCGCTGTGAACGACAATTGTCATCTTCTTGTGAAAACGACTCATGTCATTGTAGAAGGCCATGAGCGCTCGACTCAATTCCTCGGTCAAGTCACTGAACTCCTCCTCTTGATATTGATGGGTGTCCCACCCGCCGTAATCGACGGTGGCGACTCGGAGTCCTGTGTCCATCTTAGCAAGCTGTGCGAGCGCTTGGAGATTCTCCCCGAGATCACCCGTGTTTTCGTAGCTGATGTTTGCCTCAGGTTGGTAGTCGATGGTGTTGCCATTGCTATCCCGTGGTAATTTGCTTTGCAGCGTGGTGATGGTGTCTAATGTTAGTTTGCCTACACGATGAATGCTCTCATTTCCGCTATAGAGCCGCTTTAAAAGGTCCACTTGCTCCTCGCGCCCATAACCAAATTGCCGTGCTTGATGCATGGAAACAGCGAGCTTTGAATGCAGGAGTGAATCGGGCAATTCACCGCCAATAGCGACTACGGGTAGCAGGCCCGCAGGTTGCAGGGCCTCAATGGTGCGGGTGAGCCAACCAGAACCCATATTCAAGTTTTTTTGATCCGCTACACCGCGTTCCATCATGTCCTGGGCCTCGAAGTGACTGCGTGTGCCATTGGTCAAACCACAGCCATGGATGAGAGCAAGGTCACCTTGGTCATAGAGCTCGCGCAGGGCAGCCGCTTTCGGATGCAGTCGCATGTCCACTCCAGCATAGCTGTTCTTGAGCGTGAGGCCTTCATGCTTGCCTTTGTCCGTGAGCCGCAGGTGTTCAGGACGCGCAGCGATGTAGCTCTTGTCATTGACCGGAGCCACGAGATTCAATCCATCACAGCCTCCGCGCAAAAAGAGAACCACAAGAAGGTTGTCGGGTGCCGACGCGGCTTCAGCAGCATAAGCAAGATTCGTGATCCGACTGCCAGCGATGGCAGCCAGTGAACCGGAACAGGTTTGGAAGAATTGGCGGCGTTTCATAGTGGGGTGGATTTATCTCAATTGAAATTCAGGTGTGGCGGCGATGAGGGAGATGAACTCACCGAGGTGCTCGGCGAGGTCTGATTCATTGAGGGCGATGTCGGCATCGGGATCGTGCCACTGGGGCTTATCGTCATCTTCATATTGGCGGAACCATTTGGACAACTCATCACGGGTGTTTTCGCTGAGCAGACTGGGAGCCATCTGATCCATCCAATGATCTGCGATGGCCTGCCAGGTGCGTTTATCCTCTGGCGTATGGCGGATGAGATTCATGCGGATGACTTCGCCTTCATAACCGTCGGTGGCTAGATCGCGGACAAACTTCCAGCGTTTCAGCAGGCTATTCGGACTCTGCCAGTAGTCGGCAGTGTCGGGATGTCCGGTTGGCGGTCCCCAACTGAAGAGTCGCTGACCGCAGTCGCCGAGGTCATAACCGATGTCTTCATTCTGCCTAAAATCAGCTCCTGAAGCACGGATAAAGCTGGCTAGAAACTCGAAGGGCCGTTTGGTTTTCTGACCAAAGCCTGTGTTGATTTCAGGTGAGAGTAAGATCTCCCGCATGACATGCACCATTTGATCTGGTGACTTCGCGTGGCTTGTCCACACTTCAGCAATTCGTTTCACCAAGGCTTCCGTGGGCTCATCAGCGATGAAGCGCCGGCAGAGCTTGCGACTCAGATAAATGGCTGTTCCAGGATGAAATGCAGCGATGTCCAGCACAGCCATGCCGTCGGCTAATGCGGGCTGATTGGGCTCCAGTTCAATGCCAAGCACGCGCTTCTGGTAGGGGTCATGCCATTTGTCATAATAATAAAATCCGCCAGTGGCTGGGAAACGGTCGTTCTCGTCCTCTTCTTCACCGTCTGCGGCGGTCCAGCCGGTGAAGGCGCGAGCAGCTTCATAGACGTCTTGGTCGATGTAGCCTTCGGCTTTGCCCTCCAGGGCACCAGGCACCTCACGCCACTTGGCATAAAGATGATTTAGGTAGTGCTCAGCCCCCAGAGTGTGTAGCTCAAAGAGTTCGCGAGCGTAGTTTTCATTGGCAGGGCTGGCTCGGCTGCTGCGATTATTGAGATAATACAGCATGGGCAGACTCTGACCGACCGCTTGGACCATCTCACGGAAATTACCCAGGGCATGTTTGCGGATCACATCCCGATCATAGGCTGGCCAGACGGCGCGGATGGTATCGTCGGAGTCGATGTCGATGTTGAAATGATTGTGCCAAAAATCGACCAGCATCTCACGCACCTGCCACTTAGAGTAACAGGCACGCAGGATCGTAGCCGTTTCCACTTCCAGGCTGGCGCGTTCCCTCTCCTCATAGGGATACTCTTCTCGATTCTGGACCTGGAAAAGCTGCTCCAAAGGCATGTCGAGTAGAGTTAGGCCACGTTTCTCGTCGATCTTAAACGTCTTCTTCGGCTGCTCCTTGGCTTTGACAGCTTCTGCATCAGGAGCAGGAGCTGCGGCCATCATCATAGATTTCCCCTCTGCCATCATGCTCATCTTTCCGCCGGGCTTCATCATCCGGGGGTCGATGCTACCCTCATGTTCATACTTGATGTGTAGCTTTTGGCTAGCAATGCGCTTGTCAGCTTCAGCATCTTCCTTTCCAGGCTTCAGCTGCTCCTCGACCCAGGTGGACCAGCCCATTTTCTCCATTCGAGATAGTTCTTCGGGGGTAGCTCCAAAGGTAGCACGATTCAAAGCAACAAAAGCAGGGCTTGGTTTCATAAGACGATTTCCACTCGAAATTCAGAATCAGTCAACGGATTACACCAAATGAGGTCACATTCTTTCCTGCCTCATGTATCACGAAAAAGACAATGAAGCTTGTTGTCTTTTTCGTCACCGCCTGCGTATCTTTCCACTTCCACGTTTTTTCCATGAACCCGCGCCTTCTATTGCCAGCCTTCGCCCTGCTCTGCGGGGTGCCATTTTCCTCTCACGCTGCAGATGAGCCGCCGAGCGCGAGCCAAGCCATCGATCTGACTACAGGCGAGTGGGAAAGCGTGGTGAACATCGACTGCTCGGTGCTGGTGCCTGATTACCGTGAACCCTGGAATGCAGGCCAACCTTCTGGCGGTTCAGGTACAGGTTTCCTGATCGGAAAAAATCGTTTCCTTACCAATGCGCATGTCGTGAGCAATGCCACGAAGCTCGTCATTCGCACCACCAATGATCCACAGCCACATCCAGCACGGATCGTCTTTGTGGCCCATGATTGTGATTTAGCCATCATTGAGGCAGAAGACGGCACAGCTTTTGAAAAGCTGAAGCCACTGACCTTTGGCGGCATCCCAAAACTCAACACGGAGCTGATCGCTGTGGGTTACCCGATTGGCGGAGATCGCATTTCCGTCACGCGTGGGGTCGTATCACGCATCGACTTCCGCCCATTCAGCCACACGCAGGTGGACTCGCATCTGGCCATCCAGGTGGATGCCGCGATCAATCCCGGAAACAGCGGTGGACCTGTTTTGCAGAATGGTAAAGTCGTCGGAGTTGCCTTCCAGGGCTTCAACGGTCGGGTGGCCCAAAATGTGGGTTACATCATCCCAGTGCCAGTGATTCAGCGCTTTCTCAAAGATGTGTCGGATGGCACCTACGATCACTACGTGGACATCGCCATCACTGATTTCCCGATTGAAAACTCGGCCCAAAAGAAAGCCCTGAAAGTCGGTGATGATGGCGTGGGAGTCATGGTCGCTGACGTGGAACCAGCGGGCAGCGTGGGTAACATCCTCAAGCGCGGAGATGTGCTGCTCTCCATGGATGGCAATCCAGTACTGAACAATGGACTCATTCGTTTTGAAGGTGAGCTGATGGACATGAATGAAGTCGTGGAGCGCAAGTTCGCCGGAGATAAGCTCAAGCTAGCCTATCAACGCGATGGTAAAAAGGAAGAGATCGATGTGGAACTGAAGCGCTTTGATCCCTATGTGAAACTCGGCTCTCAATACAATCAACGTCCACGTTTCCTCGTCTATGCAGGCCTCGTCTTTCAGCCCATGGATCGTGATCTCATGGATGCCCATCAGATTCATGATGCAGCAGCCAACTATCTCTTTGATAACTACCTGACGGATAAGCTTTATGTTGAGCGGCCAGAGCCCGTGATCATGACCAGCGTGCTCACAGATGAAGTGAACACACACCTAGCCATCTATGCCCACAGCGTCGTGGATGAGATCAATGGCATGAAAATCAAAAGCCTCAAAGATGTGAAAGAAGCCTTGGCTAAGAAGGATAAAAACGAGTCCTTCGTCGTCGTGAAGCTGCTGGAGAAAGGCCGCCCACTAGTCTTAAAGCGGGATCTCGCTGAAGCCGCACATCCGCGCATCATGCAGACCTACAACATCACGGAAGATGCCTACCTCGGCGACGAATAGACCACCGAGCGATTCAACCCACGGACACCTTTTCCTACCATGAAATTTTCCCTTCTTTCCCTCATCACATTGGTCAGCCTGACGAGCCTTCAAGCACAAGGCCCTCTGCGTCCAACTGGACCGAGACCAAACACGGCACCCAAACCCATCGGCACCCTTGTTCGCCCGCAGATTGCAGCGCCGATGCAGCCGATCATCAATACCAGCTCACTGCTGAAGGTGAACGTTACTTACCAGAGCTATAACCTTCAGATCCCCTGGCAGAAAGAGACCTCCAGCGGTCGCCGCGGACTCGGTGTCGTGCTGCCAAATAATCGTGTGCTTGTTACCGCTCAGATGGTCGCAGATGCTACCTACATCGAGCTGGAGCTGCCCGACAGCGGGCAAAAGATCACCGCAAAAGTTCAGGCTGTCGATTATGAGGCCAATCTTGCCGTCCTAGCCCCCAATTCCCCAGCTAAAGAGAAAGCCTTTTTTAGTAACCTCATCGGCATGGAGGTAGACACCTCCGCACGCATTGGCGATGCCCTTTCCGTCTGGCAAACTGGGCGTGTGGGTGAACTCATCGTCACGCCGATGCGCATCAGCAAAGTCATGACCCAGGGCTATGTCGTTGAGAATGCTGCCTTTCTCGTCTATGAAGCTACCGGCATCATCCGCAGTGAGGCTAATAGCTTCACCCTACCCATCGTCAAAGGCGGCAAACTAGCGGCACTGCTTCTGCGCTACGATTCGAAAAACCAGGTCGCCACACTACTGCCAGCACCGATCATTGATCACTTCCTCAAAGATGTGACCGATGGAAAATACGATGGCTTCCCTTCCCTAGGCGTCGAATTCCAGATCACTCTCGACGAACAATTCCGCGAATATCTTGGTCTTAAAGGCGATGCACCAGGTGTGTTCATCAACAACGTCATGAAAGGAGGCAGCGCAGACAAAGCGGGCGTCAAAAAAGGAGACATCATGATTTCGATCAATGGTTCCAGTATCGACTCACGGGGTGACTATCAGGACCCCCAATTTGGAGCACTTAGCGTCAGTCACATTGTGCGCGGGCGTTCGTTCATCGGTGACGATGTGGAGATCCGTGTCATTCGCGAGGGCAAGGAAATCGTGCTCAAAAGCCAGCTGACACGGAAGAATGTGGAGGACTATCTCGTGCTCCCCTACCTCTTTGATAAAGGCCCTAAATACGTTCTCAGCGGCGGCCTGCTCTTCCAGGAACTCACGCGGAGCTATCTCAATTCCTTTGGCAACGAGCAGCAAGGCGGCCCTATTCTCCGACTCCAGCGCATCGCCAACACACCGGATGAATTTGAAAAAGATGGCCGTAAAAAGATCGTCTTTCTTAGTGCCATCCTGCCGACCAGCAGCACACAGGGTTATGAACGCATGAATGGCCAAGTCGTGGAGGAGGTGAATGGCAAAAAGATCACCGAGATCGCCGATGTAGCCGCAGCCTTAAAAGAACCCAAAGATGGACTGCACATCGTCAAGTTACGCGAGTTTCCATTTATCCTGCATCTGGATGCGCTGAAAGTGGAGAAGGACAATCTGCAACTCCTCAATGGCATGTTCCGTGTCAGCGAACTGACTCGGCTGGAGTAGTTAATACCGCAACCGACCTTTAATACGCATTAAAGGTCGGCAGCTGCATTGGCTGCGCATTGAACACAGGCGTGACTGTCACGTGCATATTCTGCAGCGTGAAGTTCCCGAATAGTGTCGCTAGTGCCACATCTGCGGCGTCTCGGCCATAGGCCACGACGATTCGATTGCCGCGAGTCACATCCTCTGTGGCATCAAAGGTGAACCAACGTCCGCCGATAAAGGCCTCAAACCAGGCGTGAAGATCCATGGGATAAAGCTCATGCAAAAAGCCCACAACCATGCGGGCAGGCACATTGATGGCGCGGCAAAGGGCAATGCTGAGATGAGCAAAATCACGGCACACTCCGCGGCGGTGATTCACAGTTTCGAGAGCGGTGGTTGCGGTGTTGCTTGAGCCCACTTCATAACTAATGTTCCTGCGCACCCACCAGCGGATCGTTTCCACCTGCTGATAGTTTGACCAAGTTTCACCAACAATCGAGTTCGCCAAAGCTGACAACTCATCAGACTGACAGTAGCGGCTGGGCAACAAATAATGCAGTAACTCGGTCGGTAAATTCTGTACCAGAGACAGCGGCGCTTGCGGGTCGGTGTCCACATAGTCTGCGACTAAGACACGATACCGTACTGTCAGATGAAAGCGCCCCATCGGCATCACGATGCGCTGGCAGAGATTGCCATAGACATCTGTAAACTCCACGACAGGCACCTGCGGCTGAATATCAAACTCCTCACGCATGATCCACTGCGCCCAACCGCTGCGAGGGCGCAGCATAAAGATAGCCGGCACATCCTCAGCGGCCAGATAGTCAAGTTCGCAACTGGCATCCAAGATCATGAGGCAGCTGTGGCTGAGGAGAACCGTTGAGAAGACATAGTCCTCCTTTCGGCGGTCCTCAGGAATGGGCAACCAGAATCGCTAGGTCGCCATGGAAGTCACGCCCGAAGAAAGTGTCATATGTTGAAAACCTGTTCCACTTTCATTGACATCGCGCAGCAAAGGAATTTGCTTGAATCAAGGAGGCATTGGGGCTCAATGATTAAACAGGAACGCTGAGGAATTGATTAAAGCCCAGGCTAAGTCCTGCGCGGCGGAGAGGCGCTTGTTGCCCAATTGCTTGGAGCTGAGGTCGGCATCACGGCGGAGTTGTACCAGCTTGGGCTCGATGACGATGGGGTTTTGTGCCGTCGCATATTTGCCTTGCAGCGCCACAAGCTGGGCATCGATAGGCAATGGTTTCTTAGCCGTTGCTAGCAGTTTTTTCTGAGTTTGCACCTCTTTGAACTGCACCAAAAAATACTCGGTCAACGCTTTCTGCTGCGGCTTGCTGCGCTTGGCGGAGGGCACCTTGAGGGCATCAGCAATGGTTTTAGCAGTGCCAAAACGAATCATCGGACTGGTGGTGATCCATAGACGGAACTTACCCAGATTGTACATTCCATTTTGGAACTGCGAGCTGAGGGTCACAGCGAGCTGAGCGCCGCCTTCAAAGGTGATCGGCTTAGGAAACTCAAAGGTCGCCTCATGACGATAACCAGCTTCAGGAGACACTGCCCAACCTTTATCGCGATTACGGGGCTTCAGGGCCTCGGCGATGTCAAAGCCAGCCTGTGAAAAATCAGTCTTGGGGTTCTTTAACGTGACCGCTTCACCACCACGTTTGGTGCGCTTTGCATCCGCAGGATCAGCGCGGACGCTGAACTCACTCAATACAAAATTACCATCTGGAGCTAAGCCCGGTCCATTGCTTGGCAGGCGATCATCTGGCAGCATTTCCAGTTTGATGGCGGTGATGCCTGTAAGTGTCGTCTTACCAGCAAGACTGTAAGTTCCAGGCGCTACACGCCCTTCAGGCATCGGGGTGGCAAAGAGGCTGCCATCTGGCTGAACCTCCAGCTTTTCTACCCCATTGGCCCGCACGACCTTGACCTCCAATGGCGTCCACTCTGTGGTCAGATCGAGGTACTGCTCCCATCGTGGCTGATGCACCGGAGCCGTGTCTGCAACCTTTTTGACCGCTGCTTCTGCTTTAGCGATTGCCGCGAGGCGAGCCTCCTGCTGTTTCTTCACCTCGGGTGCCATCTTGACCTGATAGGCTTCAAGCTCGGTTTTGGTGGCAGTAATCTGGCTCTGACGCTCGGCTTCCGCCTTATCAATGATGGGTTTTTGCTCCACTTCTTTGGCCTGCCATTCTGCGGCTAAGTTTTTATTCTCTGCATCCATACTGGCCATGCTGGCCAGTGCGGCATTGATCTCTTGGCTGCTCGGCTTCCGATTCAGCACCCGCATGAAAATCTCCTCCACGAGCTTTGAGTCATCCTTCACTTCATTGGCGAGTTTAGAGATGGCGTTATTCGGATCGCTGATCGCATCGCCTACAGTTGGGCCTGACATGAGTGCCATGACAGGGCCAAGATTCACATCATTGCTGCGCTCACACTCGCAGACACTTTCTCGGGCGGGTTTGCCAAAGTTGGTCAGGAAGCCATCAGGGAGTTGTGTCTGACCATCGATGAGCTGTGCGGCACGAGTGCCTTTTGGCACACCAGGGATGTTTGGCATGGAGCCTGTCACTGCAAAGACCGAGTCAAAGAGCACTTCAGCGGGCAGGCGACGAGCTTTGGAATGACTATAGTTGATCTTGTCATCTTCGTTCCACTTATTGGTCGAAAGGCTCAGCTGATAGGTGCGGCTCTGAGTGATGATCTTCATCAGATGACGCACATTGAAACCACTCTGAATAAACTCTTGGGTGAGATACTGCAGCAGTTCGGGGTTGCTGGCTGGATTGCCTGCACGGATGTCGTCCAGAGGCTCGATCACACCTGTTCCTGTGAGATAACCCCAGATGCGGTTGGCATAGCTCATGGCAAAGTAGTCGTTCTCCGGACTGGTCATCCAGGTGGCAAATTGCTCACGGCGACTGGTCGCAGTCTTACTGACGAGCTCAGCATCAAAGGGAACTTGCGGAGCCACAGGTGCATTGGTGCGCAGATGATTCATCTCTCCATCTTTTTTATCGGCGACGATTTCATACAAGGGCTTGGCACCTTCGACCGCAGTGCCACCAATGGTTTTCCCTGCGCTTGCTGGGTCAGTCTTTAGATCGATCTGGGCAAAGTAGGCCGCCGTTTGATAGTACTGATCCCAAGTCCATTTTTCAAAGGGATGATCGTGGCACTTGTTGCAGTTAAAGCGTGTGGCTAAAAACAGATGCGTGGTGTTTTCTACCAGCTCTTCTGGCGTGCGAACAGTCTTGTAGTAGGACGCTGCGGGATTGTCCTTTGTCGATCCTGTGGCGGTGATGATGCCGTAGGCCATGCGGTCGTAAGGTGTATTGTCAGTCACCTGTTTTTTGATCCAGGCACGCAGTGTCGTGACGCCTTCAGTGCCGAGGAACTTGCTATTCACCTGCAACATATCCGCCCATTTATTGGACCAATGATCGATGAAGTCAGGATTTCCAATCAGCTTATCGATGACCTCATTGCGCTTGGTCTGCACTGGGCGAGTGTCTGCAACAAAGGCGCGAACTTCTTCGGCTTTGGGTGGCAGGCCTGTGAGGTCCAGATGAATGCGACGTAAAAAATCTTCATCACTGCACACCTCGCTTGGCTGGATCTTCATGCGTTCCCATTTGCGAGTAACGAGTTCGTCGATCTTGCTCCACTTTTCTGGCTCTTCCCAGGCGAAGCCAGTGCGGTCTCCCATGACAGTGATGGTGGTGGCTGCGTAGGCTCCTTCAAAGCGGGCCAAGATGGCGGCTTCTCCACGGCGTAGGCTGGTCATGAGTCCGGTTTTATCAGCCTCAATGACGTCCATGTTCCCGCTATCCACAAAGGCCTCAGCAGTGACATCGCGCACATAGCCGTCGGCATAATGCGCGACGACGCGGATCTGTTGACGATTCCCGATGCGTTGTAGCACTGGATTTTTTGGTGAGACCTCAATGCTGGTGACTCGTGGTGTCTTCAGGTTTAACTTCGCACCCTGACTGATCCAGGCTTTCAAGGTCTCATAATAAAGCTCGCCCGGCACGGTAAGCTGTCCTCCTTCATGAGGCACAGATCCGCTGGCTTTTAGCAGCATGAGTGAATGCTCGGGTGATGCGACATTGGCACGGCGACTGGCAAGTTCATCGGTGAAGGCGAGCACGTCATAGATTGGATCGTAACCGCGCAGACTGAGTTTGAAGCCAGCCTTGCCGTCTTTAGCTCCGTGGCAGGTGCCCATGTTACAACCCAGTTTGCTGGCTATCGGCATGATGTCTCTCACGTAGTCGGGCTTGAGTGCCAGGCTCATGCCGGAAATGGTCACCGGAACCTTGGCCGCCTTACCCATGAAGGCGATTTTGACTTCACCTTGGCCGTCTTGGGTAGGACTCAACAGGCCGCGCTCGTTGATCATGGCTGCTTCACTGCCTATAAATGAAAGCTTTGCCATGCGCGTGACGTCCGCCTTTGTGCCGTCGTTCATGGTCGCAGTGATGAGGATCTGCGCGTATTCCGTTGGCTTTGTAATCTGGACATTGGCTGGCTGCACCTCGATGGATGCGACGGTTAATCCTGGCACGAGTGTTTCTACTTTATCGTCTTTTTTGGCTGTCGCACGCACGCTGTCATCGGCGATGACATCACTGGCTGCTAAAGTCTTGCTTTCGACCATCGGCACACTGACAAATTCTTTGGCGATCTTTCCTGTCGCAGCTTCGATCAGCCTGACTCGACCATCCTGACCCGCAGCCGCCACGGTCTGGCCATCGGGACTGAAGCTTACGGTGAAAACACCGCCACTCGGCAAAGGCGTGCTGGCAATGAGCTTAACTCCCTGCGTCACCCAGGCATCGAGCTCTGGGCCCTTGCCGCTCACGGTCTCGACAATCTTCTTCACGGCTTCTGGCAGCGCGCTATCATAGTCGCTAGCATAGATGTTCACTGCGCCAGCGCCTTCAAACGAAGCGCCAGCGGCGATGCGCTTGCCATCGGGTGCAAAGTCCACTCCGAAGATGCGTCCCTGCATGACGGGGAATTTGCGAATGAGATTGGCATTGTCGCCGATGACCCGCTTGGTGATGCGCTCCATGCGATAGATGGCGGGCACTCCATCTGTGCCACCGATGAGGATTTCATTCCGTGTCGGATGGCGCGCCAGAGTCTGCACGCCGCCTTTGAGTGCTCCAGGAGTGATGGAGGTGATGTTATCCACGAAGCGCTGGGCAGCCACTTCGGTGAGTTTGACGCTCATATCTCGTCCACAGGAGGCGATCAGTTTTCCATCCACCCCCCACACGGTATCCAGAACCCAATCACTATGCCAGCCCATGAAGAGCACTTCCTGGCCGGTGGCTGACTCAAAGGCCCGCAGGCCATTGTCACCGCAACCTACGGCGATGTATTTGCCATCTGGCGACCAGCTCGCTCCATAGAGTGTATCAAAAGTCAGTGATTTGGACAGTTCCAGCTTCTTCTTTGCCACATCCCAAATCTGGATCTCTCCCATTCGTGCAGGACTACCA
>JAPLUM010000024.1 GCA_026397605.1 Verrucomicrobiota bacterium
CTTAGCAGCCTTTGGCCGGTCTGGGGACGGCGACGTCACCTGCTCCAGCAAGCGGGCGTCCCAAAGTCCATCAATGACACCGTCCGAACAGATCAAAAAGCGATCCCCAGACTGACAGCTCACGGAGCCTAATTGAGGATGCAGGTTCTGCTGCCCTGCGCCCAGCGCCTGATTGAGGAGGTTCTTCGCCGGATGCGTGCGGGCTTCACGCTCATTGAGTTTTCCATTCCGCCGCAACCAGCCGACATGGCTGTGATCATGCGTCACCTGAGTCATGCCGCCCGTGGCTGGCATGTAGTAGATCCGACTATCTCCGACATGCACAAAATGCATCCATCCCGGCGAAAAGCAGGCCAGGCTCAAAGTAGCCCCCATGCCTTTGCACTCCACGTAGCTACGTCCCAATTTCAGCAACTCCGCATGAACATGATGGCACAATTCATTGAGTACATCACTGAACCCACTACCCATGCCTTGAGCTGCCAGTTTGTAGGCCCTCGGCATCAGGCGCGTGATTTTCTCGGCAGCAATCTTACTGGCAAACTCACCCGACTTTGCCCCACCCATGCCATCACTCACCGCAAACACGAAGTCGCCCTGAGCAAAATCTGCCTCGCCTGTTTTGCCAAGGTAGCGGACTTCACAGGCATCATAAGTAAGGGCCAAAAACACGTCTTCATTATTCTGCCGATATCTGCCCACGTGAGTCATGCCAGACCATTGCAGGCTTGGCGGATGGGGAGGATCGACTAGTTCAGAGGCAGACATTCAAGGAGGACCTTAAAATTGACGAAAAATCTCCTCGACGGCAAGCTCATCGTTCATCTGACTCAAAACTTCCTGCAACGTAACTCAGCCGCGCACCAAGGAGACAATCACTGCTTTCTGCGCATGAAGGCGATTTTCCGCCTGATCAAAGATGATGGGAGCTTGCTGCTCTAGGACTTCCTCGGTGATCTCCTTGCCACGATAAGCCGGCAGGCAATGCATGACAATGGCGCTGGATTTAGCGTGCTTCATGAGATCAGCATTGATCTGCCAGGGCTTCAGAGTTTCGATTCGGCCTGCGGCTTCGTCTTCTTTGCCCATGCTGACCCAGACGTCGGTGTAGATGGCGTCGATGCCTTCGACGGCTGCCTTTGGATCATCCGTGATCGTGACGGTGTCTCCTGGCACCTTGGCCATGAAGTCGGCAGCAGGCTGAAACTCTTTCGGTGCGCCAATCACCAGCTCAAAGCCGAGACGTGCGCTGGCCCAGATCCAAGAACGCGCCACATTGCAGTCGCCATCACCGAGGAAGGCCACACGCTTGCCCTTCCAGCTACCGAGGCGCTCATTAATGGTCTGAAGATCGGCTAAGATCTGGCAGGGATGCTCATCATCCGTGAGGGCGTTAATGGTGGGGATGCCGCTGTATTGGGCAAACTCCACAACATCCTGCTGGGCAAAGGTGCGAATGATCGCTCCATGGATCATACGGCCCATGACGCGGGCAGTGTCCTTGATCGGTTCACCACGTCCGAGCTGGATGTCTGCGCCGGAAAGGAACATGACTTGTCCGCCCAGCTCACGCACACCGACCTCAAAGCTGACACGCGTGCGGGTGGAAGACTTGGTGAAAATGAGCGCCCACTGCTGACCCGTCAAAACCTGCGGCGAGGCTTTGCGATCCTTTTTCAACACAGAGGCGAGCGCGAGGATCTTTTCGATCTCGTCGGCGTTGAGTTGTTCGATGGAAAGGAGATGCTTCATGGGGAAAGAGTTTGGGGGAGAGATGGGAAATGACGAATGCCTAGGCCGCGATGGCATCCAGCACTGACTTAAACAGCACAAGGCCTTCCTCGGCCTGAGCATCCGTGAGGTTCATCGGTGGCAGCCAACGAACCACCTTCGGACCGGCGGGCACGACCATCATGCCAGCATCGAGCAGTGCTT
>JAPLUM010000046.1 GCA_026397605.1 Verrucomicrobiota bacterium
TCATGGTGTTCTCGCGTCCTTGCCATGTATTCAGCATTCAATCTAGTAGACAAAATTGGGGTGTCGTTGGCGCGAATAAAGCCAAGCCAAGAAGGAGTGGATGACGTGCTTTGGTTGGTGGTCGGCGACTTGCCGCCTGCGTACCTAGTATGTGACGATGCCACGAACTTTTTGGAAGCACTTCAATGTTATGTCCGCGAAATGGATCTTTGGGTGTCAGCCGTTCAATCAGAAGCAACTCTTGAAGGGGTCATTCCGGTGAATGTTCCGCCTACTGCCGAGAATGCCGATCTTCTTGCCCGCAGGTTGAAGTTCATCCGCGAAAATGTCCTTCACGGGGAGTGGGAGAAATCGTGAAGCTCAAAACTTGGTGACCTATGAATATACAACCAACACCTTTCCTTCGCCGCGACATCCTCGGTGGTCTCGGCAGCATTGCGCTCGCTTCGATGTTGAAGGCGGAGGAAGGCTGGCAGCCGCCGAGCGGGCTGCCGGTGATGCCGCAGAAAGCGAAGCGGGTGATCTGGCTCTTCATGCGCGGCGGTGTCAGTCACATGGAGAGCTTCGATCCGAAGCCGATGCTGACGAAGTATGCGGGCAAGTCCATCGGCGAGACGCCTTTTGCCAGCGTTCAAGATCCCGAGAAGCTCAAAAAGGTGCGCGTGGTGGTGGTGAACGATGCGAACGGCAAGCAGCGCACGACGATTTATCCGCTGCAAACCGGCTACAAAAAGTACGGCCAGTGCGGCATCGAAATCAGCGACTGGTTCCCACACATCGGCTCTTGCGCCGACGAGATCGCCTTCATCCGCAGCATGTGGACCACGGATGATAATCACGGCGCGCAGGTGCAGTTCCACAGTGGTCGCCATATGCTGGAGCCGCGCGTGCCGACGCTCGGCGCGTGGGTGACTTACGGTCTTGGCTCCATGACGGACAATCTGCCGTCCTTTATTAACATGGGGCCGCGATACTTTGACATTCGCGACGGCCACTACCTCGGCCCAGCTTTTGACGCGGTGAATTTAAAGGTCGATCCAAAGAATCCGCTCACCTTTGCTTCACCCGAGATCGCTGTCGGCAAAAACGAACAAGCGGTGCAGTTCGATCTCATTCACAAGCTGAACATGCTTAACGCTGAGCAGTATCCCGGCGATAAAACGCTCGCTGCCCGCATGAAGAGCTATCAGCTCGCCTACAACATGCAGACCGCTGTGCCGGAGACGATGAATCTCGATGCGGAAAGTGAGGAGACGAAAAAGCTCTATGGTATGGACGACAAGGTGACGGAGCTCTTTGCGCGACAACTCATCGTCGCGCGTCGTCTTGCCGAGCGCGGCGTCAGATTCATCCAACTCCAGCATGGCGATGGTGCAGCAGGTGCATGGGATTCGCATTCAGGACTCAAAAAGAACCACTCCACGCTCGCGCAGCAGGTGGACAAACCGATCTCCGGCCTTCTCAAAGATTTGAAACAGCGCGGCATGCTCGACGACACACTCGTCGTCTTTGCCACTGAGTTTGGCCGCACGCCCGGTTCTCAGGGCAGCGATGGTCGCGACCATCATCCCTATGGCTTCAGTGTCTGGATGGCCGGTGGGGGCACGAAAGGCGGCACCATCCACGGTAGCACCGATGAACTCGGCTTTCACGCTGTCGAGCATCCACATTACGTCACCGACGTGCATGCCACGATCCTGCACCTGCTCGGCCTCGATCCGCACCGGTTAGAAATCCCTGGCCGCAAGCGGCTGGAGAGGGACTTTGGGCAGGTGATCGGCCAAGTGCTGGCTTGAGTGAAAAATTCTTGAGGGGATTTGGAGCGCGGAAAGTCTTCATCACGGGCGCGTGACCTTGACTCGCATGAAACGGCGGACGCCCGGGCCGGATGGGATGTTGTCGCGGACGGTGAGTTGGGTTGAGGTGTTGGTTTCGATGATCAATCCGGCGCTGCTCCAGGCACTCATGTCGCTGCTGGCTTCGACGGTGAAGGTCACATCGGTGGCAGCGGGATTTTTGGGTAGGTTGAGGCGGAGATACCGGGAGGTGCTGATGGCGGCTAGGCTGACGACTTGAGGATTGGCACTGCTGACGGTGCCGTTGGTGCCGACGGCGTATTCCATGAGGTTGACGAGGCCATCCCCATCTGCATCCAGGGAGGCTTCGGCGAGGGCGTTGTTTTTATTGCCGGTATTGGTCTGATCCAGCCAGCGGGAAAAGGGATTGAGGTAGCCGGTGAAGGTGAGGTCATCAAAGACGATGCTGTCTCCATCGTCAGCGCGGAGTCGGATGGTGTGGCTGCCATTCATGGTGATGGTGGCGAGTGTGTCTTCAGCAGCGGTATTGCCAAAAGTGACGAGACCAGGACTTGCGATCTGCGACCACTGCAGAGTGGTGGCTCCCGGAGGGGTGGGCTGGCCATCATCGGTGACGGTGGCATTGAGGTTAAAGGGTGGGACATCGGGCAGGGTACCGGTATCCACGACTGGGGCGATGTTCAGGGGCTGAATGCTCAGGCCGCTAAAGGTGCCAGTGGCCAAAAGGGTAGGGGATTCGCTGTCCACCACCAAGCCGACGAGAAGGGGGCCTGTCATAGCGACAGGTAAGCTGCCAGTGACCTGCGCCCAGGCACCAGGAGCCCCACTGACATTGGCTGCACGGTAGGCTGCCACGCTATTGCCTTTACGAATCAGGCGTATCCAATCGCCGACATTGCCGCCGGTTTGCAAGGTGCCACGGCTGCCACCTGCGCTGCTGCGCCAGTGGGCTTGGAAGCCGTCGATGGTGGTGTTTCCATAGAAGCCGTAGGGAGCATCATCGGTGGAGTCACGCAGGCCGACTCCGCTCTGGGCTCCGCGTGTGGCGCCGCTGTGGCTGGTGAGCCTGGAGGTGATGATGCAGTCTCCCCAGACTTGCTGGTAGCGGAAATGGCTGCCTGTGGTGTCATGACCGCCATAGGCATTCACGGTGATGACGCCGGCATTCTCACTGGAGCTGCCAGTGGTGGTGTAGTTCCCCAGATCTTCGCTGTGCAGGGCGGCTCCGTTCACGGCTGGAGTGAGGCTGATGTTATCAAACTGAGCCGTAGCCGTGGCATTGCCGCCACCCGCACTGACGACCATGCCGACGATGAGATTGGTGCCCATGCTGACTGCCGCTGGAGTGCCGACCTGGGTCCAGCTACCTGCGGCTCCACCCACGTCAGGCGCGGTGCTTGCGGTGACGTTGCCCGCGGTGCGCTCTAGCCGCATCCAGCAGGGGAAGGTGATGCCGGTGCTGGTGGTGGCGCTGTCTGCGGCGTTCGGCGCTGTGCGATTGCGGAACTGTACGCCGCCGGTGGGTGTGACGAGCAGATTGCTGCGCTTAGCGCCTTTCCAGGAAGTGTCGCGGATAGTGATACCGGCGAGTCTTGTACTGGGGCCAGTCATGCTCACGAGCCTAACCACGAGTGTGGCATCTCCACTGCCGCCTAGGATTTGGCGAAACATCATGTGCCCGCTGTCGGTGGCGGCAGTGTAGCCCGTGCCTGCGCCGATGAGGGTGTAGTTACCACCGTCTGATTCACCACTGATGCCGCGCACTCCGGGTGGGCCCTGATCCATGCCGATCCAGTTGGCATAGCTAAATCCACCTGCCTGCACGATGAGGTCATCGCTAGTAGTGAACTGGCCATCATTGACGCTGATGCGCAGACCATAGATGCCAGCGCTGGGGAAGGTGGCGCTCGTGTTGGCGGCGGCAGCTGTCGGCGGATTCCTGAGTGCCCTGGGATTTGGCAGCCTGCTGATTTTCGGCCTGTTCGGCGTGCTGGCAGCCGTCCTGGTATTTTCAAAAACCCGGGCCGGGCTGTTCATCCTGGTCTGCGGCGCTTTCAGCCTCGAGTACCTGGCCGGACAGGGGATCCTCCCGACCGCCGGCCTGTGGGCGATGGATGTCATCACGATCATCCTGTTTGTCAGGATCGCCTTCCAGGCTCGCTCAAGCTCTTTCCGGGTGGGGAATGCCTTCTTCTCGATCCTGATCCTCTGGCTGATCCTGAGCTTCGCTTCC
>JAPLUM010000715.1 GCA_026397605.1 Verrucomicrobiota bacterium
CACAGAGTCATCGTCTCGCGGTTCGTTGACGGACTGGAGCATCGCTTCGATGGCCATCTCCATCAGCTTGCGGGGGTCGAATTTCAGTTTGGCAGCCATAGGTTAAAGAGGGTTCGGCATTCTTGTTGAAAAACAGGTCCGCTCAATGCCGGATTCAACCTCCGGATGGCTTCGCGCTCTTCCTCTTCTCCCCGTGGGAGCCGGAGCGCAGCGGAGATAGCCGCAAGCAAAGGCTGATCCCCGACCTGTCCGCCAAAGTTCAGCGGAGCGGAACGAAGGAGGAACGATTCGAGGGCGGCGTCTGCGACGATGGATTCGTTGAGGCTCATGGGTTATCAAACAGCAGCTTGGCAAGGCAAAGCACACCAGCCTTGTGAGATTAAGCGGCTGGCTCCTTGCTGGGTTTTTGCGCCTCCATTTCATCCTGTTTCTTTTTCAGGATAACATCGCAAAAGAACCCGTTCTGAAACGAAAAGACCGCGCACACCACAAAGTCGTTGGACTTGGACAGCAACGAATAGACGACGCCGAACACGATTGGACTCGCCAGCAAAGACTTCCATAAGTCCTTGTCGCTGGGCAGGTCCGCGAAAAGCTTGCCAATCTTAAACCGCTTAGCGGAAGAGATATTGTCATGCAGCCTTCCTGAGACGATTCCGGCCAGCATGGCAGCGGCCATCACCAGTCCCGGCCAGACTGGATGCGACTGCTCAGCTTCATTCAGGAACATTCCAGACATCCCGTCTTGAGTGAAGACGACGATCGCAATGATAAGCGCAATAGAGAGAGTAATTAGAACGGTGTTTTTCATGGTCTTAGAATTATTTGGCTGCGTAGTCTTTTGAACGTTGGGTTATCTAACTGGCTAAAATCGGGAAACGTCTTCTCAAAAACCACCATCGCGTCCAAAAGTCGGATGATCATCGGCGGATGTGTTCCATTTGAGCGGGTCACAGGTATAGGGTCTTCGATTTCTGCCAGACGTACCGGCAGCATTCCATTTGGCGCATTCAACGCCGCAGCAATCAATCCAGTGGTTACATTTTGGACTCCGCCAACGACTAGCCCCAGTCCCCCATCTGTATAAGACTGGAGGGCGGCAACCGCGAATTCATCCGCCTCATTCTCCATTTCTTGAGCGCGAATCTTTGACTGATGAGCTCGGAAAATTCGCTGCACTTGTGACAATGGCTGGTGCGCGTTCGCCATGTGGCCAATCTCGTGCAAAAGCGCCCACATCATCGTGTGATGAGATGCTCCGAGACCATGCAGCGTAAAGTTCACAATGTAGGGCTGCCGCTTGTCCAGTAACGTGCTGAAATGCGCACCCGGCTCCAGATAGCCGTCCAACTTCTTCTCGATCAGCGGGATTTCTGAGAACTGAGCCAAAAAGCCCGCATCACATAGAATGATGTGCTTGAAGCCCACATAGACACACTGGTTCTTGAATTTCGAGAACTGCGGCGCGGTCTTCGGATCAAAAAAATAGAGATTCAGCTTACGCTCGTCTGGCAGGCCATTGATGTTGAACCCTTCCAGCTTCAGCCCGTGTTTCTCTTCGGCTAGTTTCAGCGCCGCGTTCAGGCAGTCACGCCCCAGACCACGGTCCAAGCTACCGGGCCAGAGAGACATCTCTGCATATCCGCCGAGTTTAGAGCCTGACGGATACTTGAAGGCGAAATACTTGCTCATGTATGGCATGGTCCACTGGCCCCGCTTACATGCTGAATAAATCAGCCGTTCAAGGGGCTGCGATGCGGACCCGCCATCTTCTTGCATCCATGCAGCGAGCAGGATCAAGAGTAACAATGGTGCGCTTATCAGAAGTGGCTTCATTCGGTGTTTCTTGAGTGTCTCATCTGGTTTTCACCTCCGCCACGCTCAACTCCCCGCTCAGTAGCTTCGGCAGCAGCGTGTCGCGCAGGGTGGCGAGGGTGCGGGATTGGCTTTCGACGGTGCGAATTTGTTCGTCGAGCGGCCCGGCTTGGCGCTCGTAGGCTGCGACGATCTCGTCCGGCGGAATGACGAAGCGGAGTTTCTCGAAGCTGTCTTTATTGATGGACCCGAAGACGGTTCCTTCGGCCTCGAAGCAGGCGAAGTCGGGATAGAGGTTCGCCATCGAGTGATAGGTGAATGATGTCGCGCCGGACTTGTGGCGGACGGCGGCGACGCCGCGCCCGATGCAGCACTCCTCGTTCGCCATATTGATGTCGCCGACGGGAGCACGGACGCTGACGAGCGTGTCACCGGGCTTGGCGTAGCGAGTCGGCGCGGAACAATAGATTCGTCGTGTCGGGAAACGGAAACCGAAGTCGGTCCGCCCTTGGTAGAACGGAAGGCCGTTGCCGTCTTCGTTGTAGGTGTCGCCGGGTGGAGATTGACCCATCGTGAGATTGAAGCCTTCGACTACTGTTCCCGCTTTCCACCCTTTCGGAATATGGCCGAGCGGTGAATCTTCCAAGTGCTCGGGGAAGAGGGCGGCGGTGGCGGGGTCGAGGGCGGCGGGGGGGCGGCCGTCGAGTTTGGCGCAAACGGGGTCGAAATCCACAAACCAGCTCTGGAACAGCGCCCGCGCCATCGCCTCCAGCGTCGCGTTCATCCGCCGGTTCAACTCGATCTTGTCGTCCAGCGCCCCAAGCGCCGCCGCGATGGCTTTTTGCTCAGGCGGCTCGGGAACACGAATGGGGAGCGGATAAATGTAGTTCCGGTTTAACGAAGCCTGAGCACTTCCCGAGTTGTAACGCCTCAGGTCAAAGTGATTGAGGAAATAGTATGCAAAGCGCGGATCATTGCCGAGAAAGTCAGTCGCATAGAGAACGGTATTGTGTGGCCAGAAGTCCTTCTGAACGAAGGTGACGACCCCCATCGAGCCCACGCCTGCCCGGCCAATGGTAAGTCCAGGTCCCC
>JAPLUM010000683.1 GCA_026397605.1 Verrucomicrobiota bacterium
ACGGGTGCCACGCTGACATTCACCTGCACCGCAGTCGCCGATGCGTATTCGCCATCCCAGGCCTTCACGGTGAAGGCGGCGAGTGTGCCGTTTGCGTTCGCGGCTGGTGTCCACGCAACACTCTCGCCTTCACTGATCAAAGTGGTGCCCGGCGTGACAGCGATACCGCCTTTCGTCAACGTGCCGCTGGTCACGCTCTCGATGCGGAAGGACACGCCGCTTTCTGCATCGGCTTCATTGGCCGCCGTCTCCAGCGTGGCTACATGAATGCCGAAGGGTTCATCCTCGGTGGCACCCGTGAGCGTGCTGATGCTCGTGAGTGTCGGCGCATCGTTCACGGCGGTGAGGTTGACAAACAAAGTATGCGTCGCGTCGGAAGCGAGCTCGCCGTCCCATGCCTTGATGGTGAAGGCTGAGATGTGACCATTCACATCCGTGGGCGGAGTCCACACAATGGATTCGCCGCTGGAGAGCAAAGTTGAGCCAGGCGTGATGGCGCTGCCGTTCTTCGTCAAGGTGCCGCTGCTCACCGACTCGATGCGGAAGCTGATCGCATCGCCATCAACATCGAATTCGTTCGCCAGCACGGCGAAGGCAGCATGGCTGATCGTGAGCGCGATGTCTTCCGTGCCGCTCGCATCGGCGAGATCATTGATGATGGGCGCATCGTTCACCGGCGCGATGTAGGCTTGCACGCCCAGCGCAGTGCCCGACTCCAGCGCACCGTCGGAGGCCACCACGTCCATCGCGGTCAACATGCCGTTGCCATTGCCCGGCGGCGTCCACAGCATGGTGTCACCAGCCGACAGCAAGGTGCCAATCGCGACCGCCACACCGTTCTTCGTTAGCGTTCCGCTAAAGGTTTCCGCGACACGGAATGACAACGCCGTGCCATCCACATCCGCCTCGTTCGCAGCCGCAGCAACCATAGCATAGGTGATGGACATGGCGGTGTCCTCGACGCCGTCGGCGAGGTTGCTGATCACCGAGAGCGTGGGCGCATCGTTCACTGCACTGATGCTGACATTGACCTGCACCGCCGTAGCAGAAGCGAGCGCACCATCCCATGCCTTCACTGTGAAGGCTGCCAGCGTGCCATTCGCATTCTCCGCTGGTGTCCACACGAGCGAGTCTGCACTCGTGACCAAGCTCGTGCCTGGGGCGACATTCGCTCCACTCAGCGTCAAAGTGCCACTGGTGACTGACTCGATGCGGAA
The DNA here is from genome assembly GCA_026397605.1 of Verrucomicrobiota bacterium. Taxonomy (GTDB): domain Bacteria; phylum Verrucomicrobiota; class Verrucomicrobiia; order Verrucomicrobiales; family Verrucomicrobiaceae; genus Prosthecobacter. The sequence continues at coordinate 1,218 of JAPLUM010000683.1, forward strand.
GCTGATTGCATCGCCATTCGCATCCGCAGCGTTCGATGCGGCGAGCAAAGTGGCGTAGCTGAGGGTGGAAGGAGCATCCTCATTCGCACCGCTGAGTGTGCTGATGGTCGTGAGCGTTGGTGCTGTGGCAGTGCTGCCGAGATTGAAGCTCGTGCTTGTCGTCTGCGCCACGGTGGCCGCGACAGTGCCAGTGGCATCATACGTTGCCAAAGCCGTGCGGTTCACGCGTGCATACTCAGTGCCTGTTGTGCCTAGCGTGGCGTGGGTATTTGATTTGGTGTTGGCATTACTGACGGTGAGACCCGTCGCTTTGCTGCTCCAAGTGCTGTTATTTGCAGAAGCATCCACGCTGTAGGTGCCACCTTCGACAGCGTTCCATGTCAGCGTGACATTCGGCGATGCGACCACTGGCGTGTCGATGGTCAGCGGACGGTTTGCGCCGCCGGTGAATTGATTGGTCACATTCTCGCTGATCGTCGTGACGGTGCTGCCCGTGGGTGTGCCAAAATACCAGATGTTGCTCATGTAAGGGAACTGCGGTGTGCCGGTGCTGGTGATGTTC
>JAPLUM010000684.1 GCA_026397605.1 Verrucomicrobiota bacterium
CGATGATGGGTTCACTAAAACCTTTGAGCTTGAGAGGTTCTGTCGGAGTCGATGGCGTGCTTTCAGGCAAGGCTGCGCGGGTATGGTCATCGATCACGATCTCACCAGCCGCTGCCACACTGCACAGGCGAGCGGCTAAATTCACCCGATCCCCGATCACAGTGTAGTCGGCCCGATTCTCCGCGCCGAGACAACCCGCCACCACCTTGCCCGTGGCGATGCCAAAGCCGATGCCCAGCGGCTCATGCGTCAGTTCATTCAGTCGCTCACGCTCAGCCAGCATCTCCTGAGCGCAAAGCACAGCATCCGCAGCGTGAGTCGGGTTATCCATCGGCGCGCCAAAGAGGATCATGATGGCATCTCCGGCGAACTGATTGATCACGCCATGATGACGATAAACAACCCGCGTGAGGGCGGACATATGCTTATTTAGCAGCTCGATGACTTCGCGCGGATCACGCCCGGCGCTTAGCGCCGTGTAACCGCGGATGTCACAGAAAATGATCGTAACGTCGCGCAGCTCACCACCGAGGGGAATCTTCCCCGCCATGAGCTGCTCGGCCACACGCTGATCTGCCACCATGCTGAGCACGGAGTGGTAGCGATCCTTCAGCGCCAGCCCGGCCGCCATGTCCTGGAAGGCATCCGCCAAATGGCGCATCTCCTGCGTAGGCCCAGGCGTGATCGCTGGCTGAAAATTTCCTTTCTGGATGTCATGTGTCGCGCTTACCAGACTGCGGATCGGCTGCGTGATTTGTTTGGCAAACATGAAGCCGACGAGCGATGCCAGCACGATAGCCACCAGCCCGAGAGCAATAATCTTTTGAATCAACGCCCGCTGCTGCGACTCGAAGCCAGCCAGCGAAACGATGGAAACATAATAAGCAGGCGGAAAAGGCGATTTTGGATTCAGGCAATGAGCCATGTAGCGGTAGCCCACGTCACGGATCCTCAGCATTCGTCCGATGTTCAGCGGCCTTTCCGTGCCGATGCTGACACGCAGTTCACTTTCCATATCCCCTGCGATTTCGGGTGGGAAAGTCGAACCTAGGAGCTTGCCGTCGAGCCACAGGGCTTGCATCCCGCGCTCCAGTTCATACTTGGCATTTTCAGCCTTCTCAAAGTCCTGCATCTCCTGCCCGAACACCAGGGCACCGACGGTGGTGTCGAAATTCCGAATCGGTGCCGAGAGCACGCGGTAGATTCGCGCAGGCTCTGAGTCGTCATGCTGAATCGTGATGTAGCCCGCCGATGTCGTCTCCTGAGGTTTGGCAGGAGCTAGCTGCTGCTTCAGACGTTCTTGAATCGAAGGCGCGAAGAGTCCCGCATCTGCTTGGCTGCCTGCTGGCGGATCAATGAGTTCTCCATCGGAACCAAGCAGCCTGAAGAAGTCGAAATCATCCAGCCTGAGTTCATCCTTCGCGACTTGATACGAGCCCTCGAACCCAGCCTCCAAGGCCGCAAACAAACGGACAGACTCGGAGAGCCGATGAACGTTCTTTTCCGTCAGCTCAATGTCGCGCTGCTGATCACGCCGGAAGCTGGAAAACTGCTGTTCGAAAAGCTGGCCAAGCATCCGGCGGTGGGAGTCGTCATTCTGACGCTGCGCGATGAACAGGCTCCCACTCGTGGCGGCGGTCACGAGCCCGATGATGGCCTGCTGCAATCGCGTGCGGAAGGTCATGATTTAGCGGGAAAGGTGCACCTGCACTGTTTTGCCATCGCTGACCACGACCTTGGCTTTCACCTGCTTCTCCGAGGGCAGCAGGGCTTTGATCTCATATTCACCCGGCGGGATGCCGGTGATCTTGAAGCCGCCGCGCAAGTCCGTCACCGCGAACCAGGGTGTATCGAGCACGAGCAGACGGCAGCGCATGTGCTTGTGGATCTCGCAGTAGATTTTGATGAGGCCGGGCTTGTCGAGCACTCGGCTGCCCGGTGTCTCGCCCTGCCGGAAGCGACCGAGGTCAAAGGGGTGTGGCTTCGAGTAGGAGAAGACGTGATGAAACTCATCATCCATGTTCGGAAAGATCACCGATGTGCCCGTCTGCACCGCCAGCACTGGGGGGCGGAATTGATAGCCGCGTTGGGAGATCGTGACTGCCCTTCCTGTCCTTAGCTTCGGGTAGGCCATGCTTTTCCACTCCACCCAGACAATGGCTGGCGTCGGGTCCTCAGCCTGGATGGGCTTTACCGTGAGGGGTCTGTATCCAGCGGGAACATCCGGCGGGCGTTGTGAATCCAGGACCACAATGCCGGATACACTTCCGTCTGCCAGCGCCGACTGG
>JAPLUM010000181.1 GCA_026397605.1 Verrucomicrobiota bacterium
AATCTGGATCTCTCATCACCTCCATTGCTAGTGACTCTGCATCCGACCACGAATGAGTATGAGCAGACAGGCAGACAGGCACAGACTTTGATGTCAGCTTTAGATGAGCTGGATTTCCCGGTGATTTTTACGATGCCAAACGCAGATATGGCGGGTGGCTTGATTCGTGAGCAAATTATAGATTTCTGTGGGCTACACTCGAAAGCCACTTGGGTGGAGAACTTTGGGCCAGAGGGCTATTTCTCCATTCTTGGGGAAGTCTGCGCCATGGTGGGGAATTCCTCCAGTGGGTTACTAGAAGCGCCGTCTTTTGCTCTGCCTGTAGTCAATTTAGGACAGCGGCAAAAAGGCCGCTTGCGTGCTGGTAATGTCATCGACGTTGCTTTTGAAAAAGATGCGATCATTGCGGCTGTTCAATTGGCTGTGTCAGCTGAGTTTAAAAAACGTTCTTCAGGCTATGAGCATTTTTTTGGTGACGGGCATGCGGCCGAAAAGATTGTGGATCTTATGGTATCGACACCATTGGATGCACGTTTGGTAAACAAGGTTTTTGGTGATTTTAAACGATGAAATGTGTTCTTATCGGCGCAGGTGGCCATGGTCGAGTGCTTATGGAGGCGTATTCGCCTGCTGCATTTGCTGGTATTTTAGATGGCCAATGTGGCTTGACTGAGGTTTTAGGGGTGCCTGTTCTCGGGGGGGATGAGCTGTTACCCAGTTTGTCTGTTCAAGGGTTTACCCATTTTGTCATAGGTGTGGGATCTGCAAAAAGCTGTGCCAAACGTGAAATGCTCTATCAGGCAGCATTGTCCTATGGCCTGATGCCTCAATCGGTGATTCAAACAACAGCCTGGATTTCTCAGTCCGCCAAGTGCTCGTTGGGATGTCAGATTTTGCCTCGCGCCCTCATTCATACCCAGGTGCGGCTGGCTGAGAATGTGCTTGTGAATAGCGCAGCGATTATTGAGCATGATTGTGTGGTCGGCGCCCATTCACACATCGCGACAGGGGCGATTCTTTGTGGTGGTGTTCAGGTAGGTGCGGGTGTGCATGTTGGAGCTGGGGCCGTGATTAAGCAGGGTGTCCAGCTTGGAGATCGATGCGTCGTGGGGGCTGGAGCTGTTGTGATACATGATGTGCCACCTGGTCAGATTGTTGTCGGCGTCCCTGCTAGGCCACTTTTAAGGGATCCTGTGGAATGATTTTCCCCAGCTGTAAAAGACATGTTTGTGTCTTTGGTGATTATGTGGCATCTAAATTTTCTGCTATTGTTCGTTCCCCTTATGGCTTTCAAACCGATCACTCAATTTTGCCTTCCGCCTAGTGCGTCGGTTCGAGACGCCCTGGCTCTGATCGATTCAGTGGCTGAGGGTATTTGTTTAGTCGTTGATGCAAATTCGATACTCCTGGGGACTGTGACAGATGGAGACATCCGCCGTGCTCTCCTCAAGGGGCATGGACTAGATGACTGTATTGAGCCTCATTTTAAAAGGACCTTTGTCAGTGTGAAGATCGGGGCGGGTCGAGCAGAGGTGCTGGATCTCATGCAGGCCCGTCAGCTCAGGCATATTCCAATTGTGGATGATTCTGGTTTTATCAAAGGCATCCATCTATTGCACGAGGTCATCGGGTCTGTTCCTAGACCCAATTGGGCAGTGATTATGGCAGGAGGGAAGGGGACGAGGCTTGGTGAGCTGACAAAGTCTATTCCTAAACCTATGCTCAAGGTCGCTGGTCGTCCGATCATTGAACGCTTGGTGCTTCATTTGGTTGGCTGTGGCATTAGACGTATTTTCATTTCGACCAACTATTTGGCCTATGTCATTGAGGAGCATTTCCAAGATGGTTCAAAATTCGGCTGCAGGATCGAATACCTTCGTGAATCAGCGGATTTACCTTTGGGGACTGGTGGTTCATTATCCTTATTACCTGAACCAGTCGAGCACCCTGTATTTGTGTGTAACGGCGATCTTGTGACTCAAATTGATGTAGCCAGCATGCTACGCTTTCATCAAGAAGGTCATTATTTAGCCACGATTGGGGTGCGGACTTACACGCATGAAATCCCCTTTGGATGTCTTGAAATGGAAGATGCTCGGGTGATTGGGCTGGTTGAAAAGCCGACTATTTCTCAGCAAATCAATGCTGGGATCTATGTAGTTTCTCCAGAGATGATCCAGAGGGTGCCAAAGACATTTTTTCCGATTACGAATCTGTTTGAAAATGCTCTAGTTCAAGGAGACTTGGTCGGTGCCTTTGAGATCGCGGATGATTGGATTGATGTTGGGCAAAGAGAGCAGTTGAAACAAGCGCGAGGAGGTGCGCATTAATTTTTATGGGACAATTCGAAGGAAAAAAAATTCTCGTCACTGGTGCAGGCGGCTTTATTGGCAGCCATCTCACTGAGCGGCTGGTGCGTGAAGGAGGTTCTGTCAGCGCCATGGTGCGTTATAACTCGCGTGGTTTTCGCGGTTGGTTGGATGATTCACCTTTAGCTGGAGACATTCGGTTTTTGCCTGGCGATATTCGTGATCCACACTTTGTGCGCGAGTCGATGCGTGGTGTTGATATCGTTTTTCACCTCGCTGCGCTCATTGCTATTCCATATTCCTACAGTGCTCCTGAGTCTTATGTGAGCACCAATATCACTGGCACTCTGAACGTTCTCCAGGCGGGTCGTGAGTTTGGCACCAGTCGCATTCTTCATACCTCGACGAGTGAAGTCTATGGCACCGCCTTGCAGGTGCCGATTCCCGAGTCACACCCTTTACAGGGGCAGTCCCCTTACTCTGCTAGCAAGATCGGGGCTGATAAGTTGGCTGAGAGTTACTACCTTTCTTTCGGGCTGCCAGTGGTCACCGTTCGTCCATTCAATACCTTCGGCCCCCGTCAGTCCATGCGTGCAGTCATTCCGACCATCATTACGCAGCTTTTAGCCGGGCGTGCACTTAAGCTTGGCTCAGTTACTCCCACGAGGGATATGAACTTCTACAGCAATACGGTCGATGGCTTTCTCAAAGCAGCCTTGGCGGATGATGCACCGGGCGGGACTTTTAACTTTGGTTCAGGGCGCGAGATATCGATTGGTGATCTTGCCCAGCTCATCGCAAAAATTATCGGCGTCGAGACTGGAATTCAGGAGGAGGAATCCCGCATGCGTCCAGAGAAGAGTGAAGTCCAGCGGCTGTTGGCTGATCATTCGCTGGCCCAAGAAAAGCTGGGCTGGTTTCCCGCAGTGGAGCTAGAAGATGGTTTGGAAAAAACCATCGACTGGTTCCGCAGTCATCTTCATCTTTATCGACCTGATGAGTATGTCCGGTAAGTCTTACATTCCTCTTTGTGAGCCGCACCTTGGCGGTCGGGAGTGGGATTATGTAAAGGATTGCTTGGATTCTGGCTGGGTATCCTCAGTGGGCGCTTATGTAGATCGTTTTGAGTCCATGCTCGCCGATTATACTGGAACAGGTCACGCCGTCGCTTGCGTGAATGGGACCAGTGCTATTCACATCGCCTTGCTCGTTTCAGGCGTGATGCCTGGCGATGAAGTGCTAATCCCGACACTTACCTTTATCGCGCCAGTAAATGCCATTCGCTACGCTGGGGCATGGCCTGTCCTGCTCGACGTGGAGTCTTCTCATTGGCAGTTAGATATATCCAAAGTGGCTCATTTTCTTGAGCAGAATTGTGAGATACGAGACGGTATGCCATGGAACCGCCAAACGGGTCGTCGGGTGAGTGCGATCATCCCTGTGCATATCTTGGGCCACCCTGTAGACATGATGGCCCTTTTGGCAGTAGCTGAAAAATTTGGACTTAAAGTCATTGAGGATGCGACTGAGAGTCTGGGTGCTTTTTGCCATGGTCGGCCTGTTGGTGCGCTGGCGGATATAGGTTGCTTCAGCTTTAATGGTAACAAGCTGCTCACAACGGGCGGTGGTGGTATGATCGTTACAAACAATCAAACGTATGCTAAGGCGGCTAAGCATCTCACGACCCAGGCTAAATGCTCCACCACCGAGTTCATTCATGATCAGGTGGGGTATAATTACCGTCTGACAAATGTTCAGGCCGCTATGGGTTGTGCTCAACTGGAACGCATTGAGTATCACCTGGAGGCTAAAAAGACCATCGCGGAGCGTTATAGAAAGGCTTTTACTGGCCATCTACAGATCCAGCTTTTTGAAAATGCTCCGTGGGCAAAAAGCTGTGAATGGCTGTTTTCTTTGCGTTTCCGTCACTTGCCTGAAGGTCTCACTATCAGTCGGATACAGCAGGAGTTGCACGCGCGTGGCATTGGAACACGTCCGCTTTGGCAGCCAATGCATCTTAGTCCTGCTCATGCGGATCTGGGGCGCTTTGAGTGTCCTGTTGCAGACGAGCTCTACGCTTCTGCGCTTAGTCTCCCGTGTAGTGTGGGGCTTACTGAAAATCAACAAGACTATGTCGTGGAGAGCCTTTCCTCAATTTTGGCATCAAGTTAAAGAGATTTTTTTGGTGAGTTTTGGCATCCATTGATTTAGTCTGAACTCATGTCAACCAATCCAAACTCAATGCTGAGGCCCTTTTTGAGGGCTTTGGGAATGATATGGCTGCTAGGTCTCGTCGGCTGTGCAGGGCTGGATTTTCCTGGAAAAGAGAAAAAGCTGGCAGAGGTGGATTCGAAATCTGAAAAAGACAATGAAAGCAAACAAGAGGTTAAAGCCCCAGATGTTGCGGAGGCTTCTGCGTCCTCGGTGGATCTGAGTTTCCTCCTGAGTATGAATTATGCTGAGGCCAAGGCCATTTCGACCCAAAGTCTTGAGCTGCCCATGGGAGTTCGGGTGGCGGCAGATAGCATTGAGGTTCTGAAAACGGACAAGGAAAACAACCCCAAACGCATTCGTGCCAGAGGAAAAGTTTACCTCGAAAGTGGGGAAGGGCAGGACTCAGCCAAGGCGCTTTGTCAGGAGGCTTTGATCACTTTTGATGAAGTTATTCTGCGCGGTAAACCCATCCTCCAGCGGGGTGGCAGCATTGTTGAGGGACTGGATGATCGAACTGTGGCTTATATGTTGGGTTCGCGTTTGCGAGTTATTGGTCTTCATCGTTTGACGAATCAGGATACAATGCTTGCCATGTTGCCAGATTTAGGTCCTTGGGCTGCAGGGCCAAATTTGCTGCTTCCGGCTCTGGCAGAGGACTCGGTGCCTAGCAATATCCGTGAAGAGATGCAAAGAGCAGCTGAGGCCGAAGCGGTGTTACAATCCAATCGAAATGAAGCCTTAGCCCAGCCTGATGCTCCACCTGCCCCCTGGGTAAAGGGAGAGGCTGGAGAACCACAAAAAACAGTGGATAAACCAGAGGCACCTCCGATCAGGGGCAAAAAGGACGAGCCTAGCAGCTCAAAACCGTCGTTGAGAAAAGCTGCCTGATAAAGGTTGGCATAGGTGTGTTATTTTGATTTTAAAGTTAGGCGTGAAAGTCGATAGACGTAAGTTGGTGCGGGCGTTTGTTGCCCTCCCCCTAGACTTATTCTTCATGCGATCTTTCTTTCTTCTCCCCTTGGCTCTGACCCTTTCTGTGAATGCTGCGGATGAGAAGACGGCTGTTAAAGTCATTAATCTCAAGACCATGACAGCTCAGATGAAGTATGACGAGAGTGAGATCGTCGTGCGTCCTTCAGAAAAGGTGAAGATCATTTTTGAAAATGGGGATGACCTTCCGCATAACCTTGTCTTTTGCCAGCCAGGGACTGATACCATGACCATGGCCATGAAGCAGATGGAAAAGCCTGAGGACGCTCTGAAGCGTAACTGGTTGCCAGATGACAAGAGCATCTGGTTGCACTCGAAGATGCTCAATCCGCATGAAAAGGATGAACTGGTATTTACTGCGCCAGAAAAGCCCGGTGATTATCCCTATGTCTGTACTTTCCCAGGTCATGCATTAACCATGAATGGCAAGCTCAAGGTCCTGCCGCTGGGGCAGGGTTTAAAAGACCTGAAATTTGCTCTTTATTTGGGCAAATGGGACAAGTTGCCAGAATTTTCTCAACTGAAGCCGCATCGTGAAGGCGTGGTGCCGGATAATTTGATCGACATCAAATTGGATGATTAC
>JAPLUM010000614.1 GCA_026397605.1 Verrucomicrobiota bacterium
CCAGCCTGGGTGGATTTCCCCTCCATGTGTGGCAGCAACTTTGCCGCTGCACTCGTCCAGCGCCTGATTTCAGGCACCTGGCCAGCGCCCGTGCCCACCTGCCCTGCCGGGCATTTTTACCTGCGTCATCAGGTCGAAGTCCACGGTCACATCGACCAAATCTCCAACCTTTCAGCTCTTTAAAAACAACCCACCGCCATGCGCCTTCCCTACACCCGCCCTACCGTTCAGCGCCTCAATCAAGGCCCTGTAAATCCCTTCCGTCTCGGCACCTCACCCTCATGCTCTGAGATTGATGGCGTCTCCGTCGCCGATCTCACTCGCGAGCACGGCAGCCCGCTGTTTGTCTATTCTGAGACAGCCCTGCGTGATGCCTACCGCGATGCTCACCGCGCCTTTAGTCGCCGTTATCCTGACGTGCAGTTTGCCTGGAGTTATAAGACAAACTACATGAACGCCGTCTGCCGTGTCTTTCATCAGGAAGGCTCCATCGCCGAAGTCGTCTCGGGCTTCGAGTATGAAAAAGCCCGCCATAACGGCATCCCTGGGCACAACATCATCTTCAATGGTCCCCACAAAGAGAAGCCCGACCTAGAACGCGCCATCGCTGAAGGAGCCATGATCCAGGTGGATAACATCGACGAGCTACTGACACTCGGCAGCATGGTCAAAGGCCGCGCCGAGCCACTACCCATCGCTGTGCGGGTACATTTGAGCACAGGCGGCCAGCAGGTCTGGTCCAAATTTGGCTTCAATGGTGATGACGGTGAACTGCAACAAGTCGTGCGCCGCATCCTGACCATGCCGCAGTTGAAACTTATCGGTCTGCATTGCCATGTCGGCACCTTCATCCTTGATCCAGATTGGTATCGGATCGCCGCTAAAAAATTAGTTAGCTTAGCTTTGGAATCTGAAGCCATGGGCGCTGGTCCCATACGCTATCTGAACATGGGCGGCGGCTTTGCCAGTCATGCGCGGCTGCATTATCAATACCTGCCACCAGAACAGGCCACACCGACCATGGACCGCTATGCAGAGGCCATCTGTGATACCATCACGGCAGCCTGGCCCTCTGAGCGTGCGCTGCCAAAGCTGTACCTAGAAACAGGTCGTGCTCTGGTGGATGACGCAGGGTATCTGATCAGCAGTGTCGTGGCAGTGAAGAAACGTGTGCTGCATGATCCGGTGCAGACTGCCATGATGGCTTATGGCAAGACAACGCCAGCCGCACTGGCAGCCACCTCATCCCAAAATGCTCTGGTGCTCGATGCTGGGATCAATCTGATGTACACCACCACCTGGTATCAACCCCGAATCCTACCAGCACGTCCTTGCCTGGATGCTCCGACACCCACGACTGTCTTCGGCTGTCTTTGCATGAATATCGACGTGCTGCGTGAGGATGCTCCTCTGCCAGCGCTGACCACGGGTGATCAGGTCGTCATGCATCCAGTCGGTGCGTACAATCAGACGCAGTCCATGCAGTTCATCACTTACCGCCCAGCTTGTGTCATGACCAGTCCTGGTCGGCAAGTGCATGTGATTCGTAAGCGTGAAAATTTGGAATATGTGCAAGAGCTTGAAGCTGTGCCGGAACACCTGAAATAACCCCACCATGCTGCTGATCGCTGAAAAAGAATCTCATGCCGAAGTGTCGTTTTTAGACACCTTGGCCCGTGGCATCCCGCGTGCCTACGCCATCCTTTTCTTTTCAGCGAATCTGCGGCTGGGCTGGTGGCTCTTTGCGGTGAGCTTATTCACGCCCAGCATTGGTTTATCAGGGCTAGCAGCGGTGGTGGCAGCTACCGCTCTAGGCTGGTGGCTAGGCTATGACAGGGCCAATTTGCGGAATGGCTTCATGCTGTTCAATCCACTGCTCGTCGGGCTGACGGTCGGTTACTTGCATCAGTGTTACTTTTTCACGCCGCCGATCTTTGCTTTAATCTGGGGCACAGCTGTGGCTGGCAGCTTCTTTGTTTCCATCATGATGCAGGCCTGGGTGGGCTGGCATTTTGGGTTATCAGCGCATAGCCTGCCCTCCGTGGCAGTGACCTATGCTTTGTGTCTGGCGGGTCATCATTTATTCGGCCCCGCCATGCCACCAGCCACAGCGCCTGTGGCTTGGCTTCAGCTGCCGTTTCAGCCGTTTGATCTGTCGTTTTCCAAATCTCTGTTTCAAGCTTTCGGCAGCATCATTTATCAGCCGCATCCGCTTCCAGGCATTCTCATCTTCATCGGACTGGCGCTCACGTCTCCACTGACGACCCTGGTGGCCTCTGCGGCCTGTGCCGCTGGTATCTTGACTTTGCAAACGCTGGGTATGTCACCGCAGTCAGTGTATCTCATCGGCGATTACAATTTCATTCTTTGCGGCATCGCCCTCGGTGCCAGCTACTTCGTGACCTCAGCTTCCAGTCTTTTGCTAGCCATCACAGGCAGCATTTTCACTGCGCTCTTTGGCGTGGCCATGGTGTCTGCTCTGCGCTACTTCGATCTCCCTGGCAGTGCGCT
>JAPLUM010000629.1 GCA_026397605.1 Verrucomicrobiota bacterium
TTGGCCGATGAAGAAGTGACTCTGGGCTGGGGCGCAATGCCAGCTTTTGGCCAAGCCGGAAAAGGAGCAAGCAACGCCGCATTCGTAGCACAGTTTGTTAGCGAGACCGCCTGCATCGAAACTCCTTCAGCCAACCGTCCATCGTTCTGGAGCATGATCGGCCTGTAAATTAGGCAAGCGTTCGAGCCTTTTGTTTTCTAGTTTTCATCCAAAATGCCATTCATTCTGCGGCCTATTCGACGATCAGGTGGCCAACGAATTTAAGATTCTGCAGGGGCGGAGTTCCAGTGCCAAGGAAACTAGCGTGCGATCGAGTGGCGCTTGATGTTTGGGTGATACACCTCACACTCTTTTTTGTGCAGCCATACGCTCAGCCAAAATAAAGCCACACTGCCTACCAGCACGGCTAGGATCCCCCAGCGGGAATGGCGTGATCTGGTCATGCCCATGGCGATGAGGGTCACAACGGCCATAAGGTAAAAGGCCCAAGCCGTGTCCTGTCTGAGCTGGGTCTGCTCTTTGATGATGGGACCATATTCTACAGCCCGAGTTGCCAGGATTCGTGGGGTGGCTTTAAGCCGGAAATCAAGGTAGGGCCAAACACTGGCACAAGAGATGAAAATAAGGCCCAGTGCCAGAAGCCGGCATTTCCGCTCATTCACGACAAATGCCACGACCAACAGCGTCACTCCAAATGCCAATCCATAAAGAGGAAGCGACTCCATGAGCAAGTGCGCGTACTCGGGGTCACGCACCGTTTGCCAGAGAGTTATCAGTTCATGCCACATGTTGGCATCAAGACAGCAGCATCACGTTGTGTCAAATTTTGGAACGTAAGAAAGCCTTCACAGCCTCTGCCGTAGCCTCCAGCGGATAGGTTTGCAGAGCTTTGGATTTCAATACTTCCAGGGATGGGTGGGTAGGCTCGCTGCCCGTTTCAGCCGCGACCACTTCGGGAAATTTCGCTGGGCTGGCAGTGCTAAGCACCACGCTGACCCGATCCTTTGCCATGTCGGTGAATGCGCAGGCGGTGTGCGGATCAACGACATACTGATGATCCTGCCAAACTTGAGAAATGGCCTTCGGGATGGTCTCATCATCCATGCGTGTGCTGCGGAAGCTGGAGGCAGTGAAAGGTAGGGTGACCCGATCTCCTGCTTTCATACGCACCATGGTTTCACGCACACGGTTTTGATCGCCCTCCATCCTATAATAAAGATAACGCTCAAAGTTTGATGCCGCCTGGATATCCATGCTCGGTGCATGACTGGGCTTTACCTCGCCCTGCTGATACTCGCCCTTGGTAAAGAAGCGATGCAGGATGTCATTTTGATTCGTGGCAACGCGGAAACCGCCGCACTTCATGCCCATCTGCTGACATAGCCAGCCCGCCATCACATTGCCAAAATTCCCCGTCGGTACGACAAACTCTACTGTTGCCCTAACCTCAGCTGGCAGGCGCAGCCAGGCCCAAATGTAATAAACACACTGCGCCAGCACTCGGGCGATGTTGATGCTGTTGACTGCGGAGAGATTCACCTCGCTGACGAAGGAATGATCGCCAAAGCACTCTTTCACGACACGCTGAGCATCATCAAAGGTGCCTGGAACAGGGATCGCGTAGACATTGGCAGCTCCCGTGCAGGCCATCTGCCGTTCCTGGAGTGGTGCCACGCGACCGTTTGGGTAGAGGATAAAGATTTCAATCCCATCCTGTCCCATGCAGCCGTGGATCGCAGCGCTGCCGGTATCGCCAGAGGTGGCGCCTAGGACGGCCAGCTTTTTGCCCTTCAATTTGACCTGCCGCTTATAAAGCAGGCCCAGTAGTTGCAGGGCAAAGTCTTTGAAGGCCAAAGTAGGACCGTGCCAGAGTTCTAGGACATACGTCTGATCAGAGAGCTTCACTAGCGGGGCCACATCTGGGGAATCAAAGCGTGCATAGGCCTGAGCGGTGAGTGTATGCCACTCGTCATTCGGGATTTCTGGTGCGAAAAGGGTAAGGAACTCGGCAGCCAATTCTGCATACGAAAGCTTTTCCCAGGCAGGCAGCTTGTCTGTAATCGACGGCAGTGTCTCGGGCAAAAAGAGTCCGCCATCTGTGGCGAGACCGACTTCGACAGCTTCAGAGAATGTATGCGGGCGGGTCTGACCCCGGGTGGAAATGTACAGCATGGTGTGAGAGCCGACTCTGCCAAGACTCTGCCGCAACTCAAGTCCAGAGACAAAGCTTATACCTGTGGCTTTTGATCCTGCCCACTCATGAGGTGAGCATGGACCTGCGCTGTCAGCGTCTCGACATGCTCCGCCAGTTTGACTGACATTTCTGTAAGCGCCGTGTTTTGCTTCAAGAGCTCAAGCAACAGTGTCGTCTGATTGGCTGCCAGATCCAGTCGCTCCTGGCTGGCCGTGGCCAGTGCTTCACGATGCTGCGCATCTGCCTCAGAGTGTGCTTTGTCACGGTCTGCCTGCCGAGTCTGCGCCAGCAAAATCAGCGGGGCCGCGTAGGCTGCCTGAAGGCTAAAAGCCAAATTGAGCAGAATAAATGGGTAAAGATCGAAGTGAAGCACGCCCGCTACATTGAGAATGATCCAGAGAGCCACGATTAAGGTCTGGCAAATAATGAAGGTCGGTGTACCAAAGAAGCGGGCAAATTTCTCCGCCTTTAATCCAAACCAATCATTGCCAAAAGCCGTCCCTAAATGTGCCAGCGGTAGATGAAAGCGCAGGTGATGAGTGATTGAAGGGATCGTTTTAACTGCGGTCGTGTGCGGTTCAGTGCTCATGAACTACAGTAGCTGCCAAACCGCGACTTTGCTACGAGCATCATGTTCCTGACCAATCGAGAAATGAAATACGACCTTGATTGACAATCCAGCCAGCGCATCCACGATTCAGCCTCTGTCACGAAAGAGACGCGGGTGTAGTTCAATGGTAGAACACGAGCTTCCCAAGCTTGATACGTGGGTTCGATTCCCATCACCCGCTCCATCTTGTGAATCAACGTTTTAAGTTGTAAAAACAAGCCTTCCAAGAATGAGGCTAAGAATACGCCGCCTATGTTGCCGCCCTATTGCTAAAAATTTCGCGGCTCGAAATCCATTCAGTGATGGCAGTCATGAAGACAAGCCGCACCCCCTCCCCCCCTGGCTTCTTTTTACCTGCTTCAATGCTCCACAGAATCCGCCGTCTTGATCTAGCTCAAGTGTCGTATGGCTTGCCGTTGCTACTGTTTCAGTAAGAGGCGGGAAAGTGATACTACACCCCTTTTTTACTGCCTCAGCGTGCCTCCATGATGTTCCTACTTTTTGCGTTACCGCAGCACCAGCGCTGCCGCGTCCTTTCTCTTCCGGCTCGAAAGGTGATAACATCAATGATTCCACTCTCCCCGCCGCGCCCGGACTAGCCGCCTCAAGTTTCGACATCAAGCGGCCTTTAACGCCGCCGCTACCCGTTGCACCGTGGAGACACCTTTCCCCGTGATGCTGGCGGCATTGCGGATGCTTTGCCCGGCCTTCAAGGCGCGCACCACGTCCTTGTGCTTTGCCATGAGTTCCGCAGTCTCCAAGC
>JAPLUM010000314.1 GCA_026397605.1 Verrucomicrobiota bacterium
AAGATTGGCTGTCACAAGTGCCGCATCATAGCCCGAGGCGATGAGGAAATGGCCGTCTGTTGAACGCTGCAAAAGCCCCTCCGAATTTGCCGTGCCAGAGGCTACGATTCGGCGGTTACTGCCACTTGGCGTCGTGGGCAGGGACAATGATCTCACCAGGGCACCAGTGGGAGTGTATTCATCGAGGAAGACCGCCGTGCCCGTTGCCGCCAAGGCAGCCGCGCCCGTCCCCACACGATAAATCACCACATTCCCTGGCGTGAACGCCGTTTGGCCAAAGGCTGAGGACGCTAGGAAAGCAGACGCGACAGCCCTGAGGACTGCTGGTGAAAGCCTTTTAAAGAGGAGCCGCATCATGTGATCTTATCTTATACCCACGTTTATCAGTCTCGTTCAATGAGAAACACTGTCGCAAACAATGCCCCACAGATTTTCCTAACCTATTCATGAAAGTCACCACCAACAGCCACCAATGGAGGCTTGCCGCAAGTCGCATTAGAAATTCATGAATAAGTCACGCCCAAGTGAATCCAGCCATCTGCATGAATTATCTTGCTTGCCAGAGAGGCTCAGGACTAAAACGACGTTCTTCCACACCATGAGTTTTCTTTCCCGAGACGCCACCGTCGCTAAACCTGGATTCAATCGCTGGCTCGTGCCGCCAGCGGCCATCGCCGTTCACATGTGCATCGGACAAGTTTATGGGTTCAGTGTTTTCAAAAAGCCCTTGGCTAAGCTGATCGGCGTTACCGCGCCAGTTGCGGGGGATTGGACAGAGGCAGAGGTCGGCGTGGCCTACTCCATCGCCCTGGCCTTGCTGGGATTGTCCGCCGCCGTCTTTGGGAAGTGGGTCGAGCGCAGTGGTCCACGTAAGACCATGGTGGCTAGCATGATCTGCTTTTGCCTCGGGCTAGTCATGGCCTCTCTTTCGGTCAAATTTCACCAACTCTGGCTGCTGTATGCTGGGTATGGGCTCATCGGCGGTATCGGCCTCGGACTCGGCTACATCGCCCCAGTCTCTACCCTGATGAAGTGGTTTCCTGATCGCCCAGGCATGGCCACGGGCATGGCGATCATGGGTTTCGGAGGCGGCGCTTTGATCGGTGGCCCTTTGGCGGAAGATCTCATGAAACGCTTTTCATCCGCGACCTCCGTCGGCGCGAGTGAGGCGCTGCTCGTGATGGCGGGTCTTTATGCCATCTCCATGCTTTTTGGCGCGCTCATCGTCCGGGTGCCGCCAGAGGGCTGGAAACCAGAAGGCTGGCAGCCAAAGGCCAGCACCGCCAAGCTCGTGACCAGCGCCAGTGTTTCCGTCGATACAGCCTGGAAAACCCCGCAGTTCTGGATGCTCTGGGTCGTGCTCTGCATGAATGTCAGCGCGGGCATCGGCATTCTCGGTCAGGCCTCGCCGATGATTCAGGACATGTTTAAAGTCACCCCAGCCGCTGCCGCAGGGTATGTCGGGCTGCTTTCTCTGTGCAATCTCGGCGGGCGATTCTTCTGGTCGTCGATGTCGGACATCGTCGGGCGGAAAGGCATCTACTGCATCTATTTCATCCTCGGCGCCGCCCTCTATGCCAGTGTGCCCTGGACGCAAGGACAGGGCAGTGTCACGCTTTTCGTCATCGCCACAGGGCTGATCCTCACCATGTATGGCGGCGGCTTTGCCACCATCCCAGCCTACTTGCGTGATTTGTTCGGTAGTTATCAGGTCGGTGCCATTCACGGCAGACTCATCACCGCTTGGTCCATCGCCGCTATCCTCGGTCCACAGCTCATGGATCGCCTCTCCGTGGCGAACAAAAAAGTCATGCCACCAGAACAGGCCTACAACTCCATCTTCCACCTCATGGTCGGCCTGCTGATCGTCGGCCTGATCGCCAACCTTCTCGTGCGCCCCGTCGATGCCAAGCATCACGTCAAACCCACTTCCAACGCCTAATCCGCCATGAAAAAGCTGACCTTAATCCTCGCCTGGACCTGGATCACCATCCCCCTCGGCTGGGGCGTCTATCAGTCCATCCAGAAATCCCTGCCCTTATTTGGCATGGAAAAACCGAAATTGTAAGGCTGCCTGGAGCCCCCGCGAAGTGTGTCACCGGTTGCCCATCCCACCCCCCCTGGACCTGATAGAGATCACGGCCACGAAACCGACCTCGACAACCGAAATCAAAAAAGGGTGCACGGCTATTGCTAGCTCATGCACCCTTCACAGGTCAAGGATCGAACTCAGGACTAGGCTTGTGGCTGATATTTGGCGTCGCTGAAAGCAAGGATCGGAATAAAGATCGGTGCCAGAAGAAACAGGCCAATGGCAAAACCAGTGCCTTTACCGAAGTTTTTAGCCATTCCGAGGTTTGCGATGAAAA
>JAPLUM010000473.1 GCA_026397605.1 Verrucomicrobiota bacterium
TTTTCCCAAACTCGGAGCGCGGCATTCCCAATAAGCCCACGGGTCGAAGATCCCAGCGCGAATCAGCAGCTGGGCTGAAGGCCACACGATTCATGCATCTCCTTCCTTCATTATGAAACCCTATCCCACCAAGGCTATCACACTGGCCCTCATCAGCGCTGCCTTCATTATTAGCGATGCCTCTGGCTACACGCCACCCGTGACCAAGCTGGCGGCTAAAAACGCAGCGCCGCAAGCTAACGCACGCTTTGGTCAGTCCGTCGCTAACAATGAAAAGTGGATCATCGTCGGAGAACCCTACAACAACGTGGGCGCTAGCGAATCAGGCGCGGTTCATGTGTATAGCGCAACCACAGGTGCCGCCGTCCGCAGGCTGAAACTTGTTGCCCCTGCAGCGGGTGATCTCTTTGGCTCTAGTGTCGCCATCAGCGGAGACATCGCCATCTGTGGTGCCCCGAGACCAGGCAATGTGGCAGGTGGACGGGCCTATCTTTTCAACGTGGCTACAGGCAAGCAACTGTTTGAGCTGAATTCTGGCGAAGGCTTCCTCGATGATTTTTTTGGCAATAGCGTCGCCATCTCTGGCGACCTCGCGCTCGTCGGTGCCCGTCAGGGAAATGGTAATCTGGCTGGCAGTGGCTCAGCTTTCTTGTTTAACGTCAAAACCGGAGTCCTGGTCAGTGAGTTAAGAGCGGGCAACGGTGCATTCGATGACAATTTTGGTGGCAGTGTCGCGCTCAGCGGCCACTTGGCACTTGTCGGCGCTTCCGATGGCTTGGCGACTGACTTTGGTGCGGCTTACCTCTATGATGTCGCTAGCCCGGCAGCCGTGCAGTCTGAGTCCGTCAGACTCGAGGGCTCTTACGGCGGTGATTTCGGTGTAAGCTGTGCCATCGCGGGTGATGCTCTATTGATCGGTGATTACGGTTTCGCCGGTAGCTCGGTCTTTCTGTTCTCTTTGCGCGACTTTAACGGCAGCGCCGTCATCGTGTCTCCCGGACCGATCATTACTGGTGGTTTTTTGGAACTGATAGGCTCTCATATTGCTGCTCAGGGCAACCTGGCAATGGTCAGCGCCTATGATAACGTCGTCTATCTGTTTGAGATTAGCACAGGGAAGATCCTCGACACGCTACGCGCCAAGGACGCCACCAGCACCTTTGTCTCATCCATCAGCCTGTGCAACGGTGTAGCCGTGATCGGTTCGCCTGACTCGGACCTCCCAGGCATCAGCAATGTCGGCTCCGCCTACGTCTATCGCAACCTCGCCGCATCCCTGCCCCTGACTGCAATGGCCGCGCTGAAGGACGGCGCACCGGGCACCTCGCAGGCGAGTTATTCCATGTTCGGCGAGGCCGTACTCAATGAAGATGGCGAGATCGCATTCACCAGCGCCCTCACCGCTCCTGCTGCCAGCAACCAAGGCCTGTGGTTCAGCAATAACATCACCCAAACGGTTCAGTTGCGCACTCGTAAAGGCGATGTCTTTGGCCCAGGCAAGCTCAGCGGCATCAGCAAGCCCATCTTCAACCAGGCCAGCGTTTCTATCTTCGAGGCCACCTTATCTGGCCCTGGCATCACAGCCGCCAACAACCGCGCCGTATGGAGCCAAAATGGCAAACTGCTCGCTCTCGGCGATACACCCTTCGGTGCTGGTCAACCCGTTGCAGCGATAAAACAGACCGTGCAAAGCATCGATACCAACTCAGGCCAAGCCATCTCGGTGAAGCTAAAGGTCGGCGCTGGTGGCGACAGTGCCATCGTTCCTGTGCTGAGCACTGGCGTAATATCAGACTTCGGTGTGCGTGAAGGACTCGACTCACCCTTGCTAGGAGTGCCCTACGGCGAAATTGCCCGCCACGCCTTTGCCAACAGCAAGGTCTTCTTCACCTCCGCCTTGGTCAGCCCGGTCACGAACAATCAAGCCCTCTTTTCCTTCACCCCAGGCGGCGCACGCAGCACCATCATTCGTCGTGGTGAACCCCTCCCAGGCGTTGCCGTAGCCACACTGAGTAGCATCATCGGCGAGACAGCCTCCGTCAGTGACGCCGTCCTCTTCGCTGGCACGATGAATCCCGCCACCGGGATCACCACCGCTAACAACATGGGTCTGTGGAGCAACCACACCGGCCCGGTCACCCTCGTCGCGCAAAAGGGAGCCGCCGTGCCAGCCATGCCTGGGCTCGTCTGGAACAAGATCCTCAACTACTGGGGCATGAATCCAGGTTTTGGCGGCGGGCAGGTGCTCTTCCTCGCCTCGGTCAAAGGCCCCGGCGTCACCGCTGCCAATGACCTCTGCCTGTGGCTGCTCCAAGAAAACGGCACCTACGCCCTGCTGCTGCGCGAAGGCGATACACTCGGCGATAGTGCCACCGGCACCATCGGCACCATCCAGCGCGTCGTCGCCCACAGCCTAGGCGGCGGCTACGCCGTGCTGGCCTCCCTCACCAAGTCCGCCAGTGACAGCAACCTAGTCCTGCTGACAGGTCAAACCAACATCGGCTCCCCCACGCAAAAAGTTCTGCGCCGCCCTGTGGTAGCACTGCGCAAAGGCGTGCCCTACAACGACGGCTACAGCTCGCAGACCACCATCAAAAGCATCACCATCCCCGCCTCCACCGCCGAGGAAGCGACCGGAGCCCGAGGCAAAGGCCTCGGCGAAGCCATCAACCTGGATGGAGAGATGACGCTACTAACCACCTTCACCGACGGTAGCACCCTGCTCATGACCGGCAGGCCGTAAAGTGTTGCTTGGCCCTTCCGCTAACCGACGATGTGAGGAGACGCTCTTTACCTCTGTTCTACGCCGTGAGGTAGCGCGGGCACTGGCTCTCCCTAACATCAGTAGGAAGGGCTTAACCGCGGTGCAGGCATGTTCTGTCAGGAGAAAGAGCCATCTTTACCCTGCATCCTGAACTGCGGGGCATAACGTATTAAACGTCATGAAACCTATGCTTTGGATCATCCCCGCTTTAGTCCTTGTTGCCGTCGGTTTTTTCTTTGTCTCGAACTCCCGGGCTGCCACGCCCACTGCAGCGTACAAAGTCCTTCAAACCGACGGTGCCTTTGAAATCCGTGAGTATGAAACTCTGCATCTAGCCAAAGTCAGCCTGCCCGCCAGCGATAAACGCTCCAAAAACATGGACGGTGGCTTCATGAAACTCTTCCGGTTCATCGATGGACAAAATGAGCGTGAAGAAAAAATCTCCATGACCACTCCTGTGCTCATGGAACGCGGAGAAAAGGAGTCTTCCATGAGCTTTGTGATGCCAAAGGATAGCGTCGTCAAAGGCCTGCCAACTCCCAAAAGCGAAGTAAAATTGGCTCAAATCCCCGCCGTGAAAGTCGCCGCCATCCGCTTCTCTGGTAAAAGCAATGAAACCCAAGAAGTCGAGCAACTCGCCCTATTAGAGGCCTGGGTTAAAAAGCAAAATCTGACACCAGAAAAATCCACACCTCTGATCGCCTACTACGACCCACCCTGGACCCCCAGCTTCATGCGTCGAAATGAGATCTTGCTGCGCCTGCACACTCCACAATAATGAATTCTGCTTATTCATGATGCTTTGAGAAGCGCCATATCTGCGGTACAAAGCCATGAGAGAGTATTTTTGGTCATAGCATTTTGGCGGGGTATCTGGCATATTTAGGTTCACCATCATGCTATTCCGCTGGATCTATCTGTTCTTACTCACCGCCAGCTGCCTTCAAGCGCAGCTTTTTGTCGGTGGGAAGACTTTTGTGCGTTCGCCCTCGGAACTAGGCACCAAGGGAGAGTGGGTGATCTATGAAAAGAATGCACCCCAAGATGAGGCCAATCGACGCTGGTTAACGAAACGGGTGCTGGTGGAGCTTTCAGGTGCGACGACGCAATCACTGGCTCAGCTGCCGGGTGTCACCAAAGCAGAAGCTCGTGGGGCCTATGCGGTGGTGACTTTTGCAGGCGATCCCGCAGCAGCCATCAGCGGGGCCAAGCAGTTGAGGCGTGTGGCTGGAGTAAAAAATGCGGAGCCGATGCTGGCTCGACAGTTGCAGCATTGTTTTGTGCCCAATGATCCGCTGTTTGCTTACAATGTGGCTAATCCTGGCTACCAATGGCATTTGAAAAATACAGGTCAAAATGAAGGCGTGACAGGGATCGATCTGAATGTTGTCCCAGCTTGGGATAGCTACAAGGGCACGGGTATCCGCATCGGTATTCTGGATGATGGGATGGAGGTAGGTCATCCTGATTTCACAGGGAATGCAGATACGACGAATGACCGCGACTTCAATGACCTAGACAATGATCCCACGCCAAGTGCAGGCGACTACCATGGCACGGCCTGCGCGGGTGTAGCGGCGGCCCGAGGCCATAACAATCTGGGCGTCAGCGGAGTGGCACCTGAAGCCATGCTGGTAGGCATGAGACTCATCGCCGCGCCGACCACAGATGATGTGGAAGCCGATGCGTTTGCCTTTAAAAAAGACATCATCGATATCAAGAGCAACAGTTGGGGCCCCTTTGACAATGCTTATGGCGCGAGTGGTCCAGGACCGCTTAGCAATGCTGCACTGATCGATGCTGCGACGACTGGGCGTGGTGGTAAAGGCACGGTTTTTCTCTGGGCTGGTGGTAATGGCAACGCCAATGGAGATGACTCTAATTACGATGGTTGGGCAGCCTCTCCCTATGCCATCGCCGTCGGTGCTGTTGGCGACGATGGAGAATCCGTCTGGTATGGCGAACCGGGAGCCAATATCCTGGTCTGTGCGCCTTCCAATGGTGGTAAACAAAGCATCACCACGACGGACCGTGCCGGCAGCACTGGCTACTCCAGCGGTGACTATACCAGCACCTTCGGTGGCACCTCATCATCGACTCCCGCCGTTGCTGGCGTGGTGGCCTTGATGTTACAAGCCAATCCCAATTTAAGCTATCGTGACGTGCAGGAGATCCTCATGCGCACCGCCACCAAAAATGATCCCAACAATGGCGGCTGGGTCACCAATGGAGCCGGCTTTGATTTTCATCACCAATTTGGTTCGGGCCTAGTCAATGCACAAGCAGCCACAAACATGGCCGCGACTTGGACAAATCTACCTGCACGACAAACGCGGGTCATCGCTGCCACTGCTTTAGCCCTGCCTATCCCAGACGGCGGCAGCGCTGGACTGACGCATCCTTTTAGCGTCACCAATGCTGACAACCTCCGGCTAGAACACGTAACGGTCAGCGTGAAGGCCACGCATCCTTATCGTGGTCAACTGGAATGGTGGCTCACTTCTCCTAGCGGCGTGCGCAGTCGCCTGGCGCGCTCTCGCGGCAATGACACAGGTGCTAATCTGGACTGGACCTTCATGAGCACCCACTTTTGGGGAGAACGCTCTGAGGGCACTTGGAAGCTGCAGGTCTATGATAACAATCTGGCAGATGCAGGCACACTGGAGGAGGCCACGATCACCTTTTATGGAACACCCGCGACAGGTGGCCTACCAGCACCAGTGATCACCTCTAATCTCATCATCATCGGTCGTGAAGGCGCTAGCATGGATCATCAGATTACCGCTGCTAACTTTCCCAGCAGCTTTGGAGCGATCGGCCTGCCCCCAGGCATCAGCATCAACACGACCACGGGGCGGATCACGGGTACTCCTACCGATACCCTGCGCTTTGACGGTTATATTTTAGCCACCAATGCCACCAGCACGATCTTTGAAAATGCCATCTTCTACATCCTACCAGCGGACCCGAATTTATCCGATGCTGTCGAGCAACCGAGCAGTTTAAAAATGGTGCCTTTTGGTTTTGGCGACTGGTTTAAACAAACGATCACCAAGCATGATGGCGTGGATGCAGCTCAAAGCGGCGCTATTGATCATGAAGAGTATTCAGGCATCGAATTCACCGTCGTAGGTCCCACACGGATGACCTACCAATGGAAGGTGTCTTCTGAACAGAACTACGATTACCTCGTGCTAACGGTGGATGGCTACGTCAAAGCTTACATCACAGGTGAAGTGGACTGGACCGAAGTGACGCAAGACATCGGACTCGGGACTCACAACGTGGACATCTACTATCTCAAGGATGAAGCCACCGTAAGTGGACAGGATGCCGGATGGATGGATGAGCTGGTTTTGACGCCTATTACAAGTGCTCCTGAAGTCAGCAGCGCAAACATCACTGCCTATGAAAACACGGCGCTGAGACATCAGATCGCCGCTACCTATGCGCCCACGAGCTACAGTGCAGTGGGATTACCTTCTGGACTATTACTTTCTACCAGCACAGGCTTGATCTATGGCAGCACCAGTCAGATCGGCACCTTTCCCATCACTGTTATTGCCACCAATGATTTCGGCACAGGCAGTGCCACCGTGACGCTGGTTGTCGGCAGTATATCCGAAGGTCTAGCAGCGGCAATTGATGCGCCTACCCTGACGATCTCCTCAGCTGGCAATCTATCCTGGCGGCCTC
>JAPLUM010000869.1 GCA_026397605.1 Verrucomicrobiota bacterium
CTCGCCATCGGGCAAGTGGTGGCGCATTGGAAGTCGATCACGCTTGGAGGATTTGGCACGTTGGAGTGGTCCGCACGGAACGAAAGCCAACCGATGCTTGAAGCACACAGAGGGCTGTGTGGGCCACTTTCAGGCTCTCGCAGTTCCTACACCGACTACTTCCAACTTCGACTCGACGAGCACCTCGCCTTCCTCGTTTCGAGCGGTTTTCTCACTCGTGAGCAACGTGACGCAATTGCCGCCGAAATTGCAATCCACCAGGCCTTGCTCGACCTGCCGCTGGGCTGTCTTGTCCACAAAGACCTCGCGCTTTGGAACATTCTCGGCACCCGCGAGAAAATCGCCGCCTTCATCGACTTCGACGATGCGATCAGCGGAGATCCGATGGATGACCTCTCGCTGCTGGCCTGTTTCCACGATGCCGCCTTCCTCGAACGTGCCTTCGCGGGCTACGAGAGCATCCGCCCACTACCGCCGGAACATCTGCGCCGCTTCTGGCTGCATCTTTTGCGCAACATGATCGTGAAAGCCGTCATTCGCGTCGGTGCGGGCTACTTTGATCGCAGCGACGGCTTCTTCCTCATCCCGCGCGGCACATCCGGCGGGACGCTGCGCGAGTTCACGCACGCACGAATGAATGCAGCCTTGACCGGCCTGCGCAGCGGCAGCGGCATCGAAACCCTCTGAACCATGAAAACACACATCGGCACCTTTCTCTCCATCGGCTCGCCCACTATCGCGGAACTCGCTGCCCTGTCAGGCTTCGATTGGGTGCTGATTGATCTTGAGCATGGCAGCGCATCCGAAGCCGCCGTGCCGGATCAATTGCGCGCCCTGCGTGGCAGCAAGACGCGCGGCATTGTGCGTGTTGGCTCACCTCATGCCGACCTCATTGCACGCGTCCTCGACTGGGGTGCGCAGGGCATCATGATTCCGCACGTCAGCTCTGCCGCAGCCGCTGAAGCCATCGTGCAGGCCGCGCACTACGCACCTCGTGGCGCGCGTGGCTATTCGCGCACGGTGCGGGCGCACGAATTTGGTCTGCGTCCGGCTGAGCAAACGCCTGCGCCGATCATCATGGCGCAGATTGAATCCATCGAAGGCGTAAACCACGCCGCTGCGATTGCCCACGTGGACGGCATTGATGTGCTTTTCGTCGGCCCTGCGGATCTTCAGCACGATCTCACCCACCGCGCCGCCGCAGCTCCCGGTGATTTCGCAGCATGCCTGAACCTCGTTGTCACCGCTGCAAAGGACGCAGGCAAAGAGACCGGTATTCTCGCTCGCGATCTCGCCGACGTGCCCCATTACCTCGCACAAGGCTTCACCCAGATCGCCATCGACTCCGACCTCGCGATCCTGCGCAAAAACTGGCAACAAACACTCTCCAAGTTCAGCCAGCCCTGAAACAACTCCTCCCACTTTTCATCACCAAGACCACCGCGCCGGACAAACCACACCGCGCGCATCCGCGAGCGGCTGCCGAGACGGTTGCAAGGGCTGCGGGAGCGATGCGGGTTGAGCAAGTATGGGCTGGCTTGTGAGAGTGGGCTGAGCCGGGAATACATTGGCAAGCTGGCAGCGATGAGGCGGCTCTCGCGATCCTTCACAAAGAAGAACACGTTGGGCTGCTGATCAAACATAAGCCTGAATGCCTGTGGATCGGTCATGTTGGCAAAGAAGGCGCTCTGAATGGATTTGGGAGACATGGCAGAATGATAACAACTTTTGGCAGAACTAGGCCGTGTATTTCCGAATGGAAGGGCGTTTTACTTTCACCATGAAATCCCGGCGCTTCTTCTGTTTCCTCACTCTGCTGCTCGCGCCGCTGGCCACGCTGCACGCGGCCAGTCCTTTGCCATCCAAACCGAACATTCTCGTCATCCTCACCGATGACCTCGGCTACGACGACGTCGGGTGCTACTGGATGCCGGACAACCGCCCGGGCTTCGAGAAGATCCGGACACCGAACCTCGACCG
>JAPLUM010000267.1 GCA_026397605.1 Verrucomicrobiota bacterium
TATCGGGGTGAACAATCGCAATCTGAAAGCCTTCACCGTAGATTTGGCTACGACGGAGGCACTGGCTGAAGAGGTGCCAGATGATATCATCCTCGTCGCAGAAAGCGGCATCAAAACTGTCGAAGATGCTGAGAGGCTGGCGCTTTATGGTGCTGATGCCCTGCTCGTGGGAGAGACTCTGATGCGCAGCACCAATATCATGCACGACCTCCCTGCCTTGCGGGTGTTGAAGCCGCATGCCTTGGTCGAATAAATCATGAACGCCCGTATCATTCGCAGCACGCTGACCGCGCTCGCGCGCATGGGTGTGGCCGAGGTTTGCGTGGCAGCTGGCGCACGCAATGCACCTCTGATCAGTGCCCTGATGGCCAGTGAAGGGGTTAAAATTTGGAGTTTTTTTGAAGAGCGAAGCGCAGCATTTTTTGCTCTCGGTCGCATACAAGCAGATCGACAGCCAGTAGCTGTCCTGACGACTTCTGGCACGGCTGCTGCCGAGTTGCTGCCAGCAGTGATCGAGGCCCATTATCAGGGGCTGCCACTTGTGCTCGTCACTGCGGATCGACCTCGCCGATATCGTGGCACGGGGGCTCCGCAGGCCATTGAGCAGAAGGACCTCTTTGGTTCCTATGTCAGTGCTTGCTTAGACGTGGAGGCCGGCTCTCACATGTCCTGGCCGACGCGTTTGGATTCGATGCCGTTGCACATCAATGTTTGTTTAGACGAACCTTTGGATTCTGTTCAGGAAGGAATCGACTTTCTGACTCATCACCAATCACAGCTAACAAAGTCGGGTAAGTTGCCGCCCTTCATGCTTTCCGGTGAAGCTACAGCTCTTCTGGTGAGTGGATTGCACCCGACAGAGGCGCGGGAGGTGGCTCCAATACTGGCTTCTTTGGGCTTACCCGTGATAGCCGAAGTCACATCCAATCTCTGGGGCTCCTGGCAGGATCGGCCGCCGATAGATCATCTGCTTTTACCAGCCGCAGAGTCCACGTTTAGGACCCTGAAGATCGCTCAAATCATTCGTATTGGTGGCATACCTTCATCACGCTGGTGGCGTGATTTGGAAAACCGACCTCAAATATGGGTGACCAATATTTCCAGGCTCAGTTATTCCGGTCTAGCCCGCACGCAAAATGTGCAAACGCTGCCGTGGTGTGCCTTAGAGTCTCTGGCAAAGAGTAAACTGTTACCTGCGCCAATCCGCCCTGAAAAACACTCCACCCATCATTGGCTCAAAGAGTTCCCAGTTTCTGAGCCTGCCTGGATGAGTTCTATCATGGCCGAGTTCCAGGCTTCGGATCGCATTTTCATTGGTAATAGCCTGCCGATCCGAGAGATGAATTTGGCCGCACACGGCGCAGGGCAGGGGATCGAGTATTATGCTAATCGCGGAGCTAATGGCATCGATGGACTCGTCTCTACCTGGTTGGGCGTGAGCGCTAGCTCACGCAGTTCTTGGTTAGTCGTGGGAGATCTCAGTGCACTCTATGATCTCGCGGCACCCTGGATCATGCCCCAACTCCCGCAGGGAAATCGTCGCCTCGTCGTCATCAATAATGGAGGTGGCAAAATCTTTTCTCGCGTCAGTAGCCTTCGAGCGTTGTCCGATGAAGCCCGCCAGGTGACCGAAAACAATCACCATCTTACCTTTGCCCCTTGGGCCGAGATGTGGGGCATGGGATATGTCCGTGCCACAGCGCCTGAGCATCTGCAGAATCTGCCAGACGGCGCCATACTCATTGAGGTCATCCCGAATGCCGAGCAGACAGAGGCTTTTTATGCAGCGCTTTCTGTCTGAATTCGGATTGTCTCTGTGCAATGTAAGGCATGGCAGGCATGATTTGGGTAAAGTGGAGTGATCACGGTTTTGTTTCAGCCGCAGCTACCCTTTGGAGTTTTTCCAGATGACGACGTGACCAGTCTGCTTCGGGCTGAAACTGCTGCTCTTCATAAAACTTCAGTAGCTGATGTTCACGTTGGATGAGGTCAAAGCGTAGGCTTAAATGCAGCTTTCTCAAGCATACGGGACAAAGCTGCATAGGCGTGATATCCGTTTCACCCAAGTGATTGGAGCCATTCATGATGCATTCATAAAAGACACAATGCTTCAGCCCAAACATGTGTCCCATCTCATGAGTTAATACTTTGGCGCTGCGAGCCAAAATTAAAGGAGAAGCATCGCTGACATCTTTTGGGTCATAAAAATGAGGATGATATCGAGCAAAGCTAAATACGCCTGCTCCGCCTTGCTGAAAGGCCTGACCAAAGACGAAGTTCCAATTTTCATGAGGATACAGATCCTCCATCGTGACCGCAATCACCGCGAATGCGTCCTTGGGCTTTTGCGTTTGCAGCCAATAAAGAAGGTCCGTTGTAAGTAGTTGTGATTTTTGCGTACCTGCATTGATGCGTGACTTCGCGGGCACTTGATCAATTGGAGTCGCGGGTAGTATTCTCGTCGGTAGGCAGAAGAATCGCTCGCAGTAAATCCGCAATGTTTCCAGTGAAGGGGCTTTGGTATTGAACTCTCCAATGGGCAAGATGCACAGGGCTTGCTGATTGGAGCGTGGCTTGACGCGAGAAATGATCAGGCGGAACTGATCATAGGTTTGGCCCTTTTCAGCATGTTCAGTCAGCCAATCGATGGCCGCAGGTGCTCGTTTTTCGGTGTACAATTTTGGATCATCCTGAAACGCTGCTTTCTCCAAGGGCGACAGGGCTTCAGTGTTGCCTAGAGCTTCCATTCGACTTGGCCACTCAGATTTATCCGAGGATGAAGTCTGCCCATGGGCAATGCCCGAGGTGACAATGATGAGACAAGCCATCTTCAAAAGACGCAAGCGGATGGAGATGAAATCACTCATGGCAAAACGAGCATTTCAGAATGCATGCAGCTCGTCACCCATTTAGTGATTTAATTCGTAATTAAGCTAAGCCCTGCTGGGCCAAAATAAGGAATTCTAACCGCCTTAACCAAGGGTGAGACATCAGGGTCGGTTTCATTGAGATCTGATTCTATGGCGCAGGCGTTGCCATGGCTCTGAGGAAGCTGCGGGTGTTTAGCGGTGTTGTATCGCGGGCTTGCAGGAGCGTTGCGGTGTTTTGATCGAGGATGAGGTTGGTTGCATTCCATGTGCCTGCGTTGAGTGTGGGGCTGCGTTGGATTTGGAGCAGCACGTCGGTGGCTTGTGGGTCGCGGGTGAGGGTGAGGCGTTGTTGGCCGAGATGCAGGTCGTGTTGTATGCCTTGCTGCGGGGGCTCGGGCGTTAGGGGGAGGCGGCCGAGGGCGTATTCGAGGAGGTTGGCTAGGCCATCACGATCTGGATCGGCATCGTCTCCGGCGATGAGTGGATTATTGGCATTTTGACCGAACATGTTTTGCTTCCAATAGCCTAGGTGGCGATCGGTGATGAGGAGATCGGCAGCAAGTGGGGCCGTGGGTTGGTAGTCTAGGGTCGGGAGCAGGGTGAGCGTAAGTGTTTCGTCGCCCTCACTGAGGCTGTCTGGGAGTGGGATGATGGGCAGGGTGAGTGTCGTTTCGTTGATGGGTATGATTTGGTTCAAAGAGATGCTGCTGATGTCGAGACCATTGGTGGCGTTACCACTGAGCTGGATGGAAACGGGGAGCGGCGAGTCGGTGGGGCCGATGCGGGT
>JAPLUM010000439.1 GCA_026397605.1 Verrucomicrobiota bacterium
CCTGCGCATGGGCGACTGGAAACTCCTGCTCAATCCCTCCGACAAGGACGCCGAAGAAGCCAAAGGCAGCGAAAAATCCTCCGGCAAAATGGAGCTCTACAACCTCGCAAATGACATCGCCGAAAAGAACAACCTCGCCACCACTCAGCCCGACAAGTTAGCCGAGATGCGCACCCACCTCGATGCCCTCATCAAAGACGCCGTTCCAGCCGGAGGAGCCACAGAAGGCACGCCAGCAAAGAAAGCCAAAAAGGGCAAAGGGAAGAAGTAATCTGCCTTGAGATCACTTCCGTTTTGGTAAGCCACTAACACTTACTTCACCATCACCGCCTTTACTCCAGGTGCGATTTCTTCGACGCCGAATTTAACGGGCAGGAATTGCTCAATGAGAGCCATGTTTGTTCGCGTGTGATCGGTGATCGAAAGCGTATGAAACACTCCGCCGCCTGCCAAAGCGATTGGCAGCAGTAGTTGATCTGCCAGATGCACGCCGACTGGGGCCGTCGAGGACAGATAACCTCGCAGCCCCTTTGCTGCGCCCGTGGCCACTACCTCAGCTGATTTTCCCATTTGGGCAATGCCTGTGCTGATCTCGCACACATTCGCAAACCGTGCGCTGAGCAGAATGGCATTGCCGGGACCGATACTGTCGTTGGCCTGTGTAGCTTCGATTGGCAGCTGAAGAATCGTATTCGCCGCTGCGATCTCTCTTCCCACGATGCTGTGCGCCAAATGTGCATTCAGCACCTTGCCAAACTGGCCTAGGTCAGCACCGCGCTCGGTCAGCTTCAGCTTTTTCCACTTCTTCACCGGATGAATCTTTGCCGTGATCACGCCGCCACCTGCCTGCATGAAGCCATGACGCTCCAGCTTCACAATCGCGTGTACGCCCATGCCCCGCAGCACCGGCAAAAAGCATTGCTCAATGAACTCGAACGGCGGAGCCATCGGGTTGTGAGTTCCGCCTTCGATGCGCAGCGTGCTGGATGCCTCGGCATGCAGCAATGCAGGCAACAGTGTCTGCAAAACGAGCGTCGTGCTGCCGCCGGAGCCGATGGCGAACGCGTAATCACCCGACACGACCTTGCCAGGCTGGAAAAAGAGTTCCGTGGAGCCGAGATCGGCCCCCTCGACCTCCGCGCCGCAGACTTCCGCCGCTGCTTTCACGCAGGTGAGATGCTGACGCATCAGCCCCGGCTTCGGTCGCTTTCCACGGATGTTCGTCATCTGAAACGCCCGCCCAGTGACCAGCGCCAGCGACAGCGAAGATCGCAGCAACTGCCCACCGCCGGATTCGCCGGAGATGGAGAGGATGGAGGTGTTGGTTTTGTTCATTGCGAAAAGATTAGGTTCAAGGTGGTTTCAAAACATGTCAGCCGGACTTGCCAGTATTGAGGAAATTTGCCACGCCGACCGCGAGCGCTTGGCGCGGATGGTTCGTGAGCAACCGACGGTGACTCGCGAGGCTTGGGACGAGCAGGTGAAGCTGTTTGAGAAAGTAGGGCGCGGATACTGAGTCCAGCCTGCCGTTCTGGCGGAGATGGTGACAATCCTGCGCTTGATCCAAGTCGAGCTTCCAGTGGGTTTTGGACAGTGCTGTCGATTGACGCTTTGGATATGGTGCCGTATGTTAGAAGTATGAATGCAACCCTCACCCATTTCATGGAGCTGCCCGCTGATCTGTCGGAGAAGGCTCGGACGGTGCCTGGGCTGCAGGAACGCTTGCTGCGCTTCATCAAGATGGAGGTGGCGATGAACGAACGCCGTCAGCAGCGCTACAGCCCGGAGGCGCTGACACTGGTGAAAAGAGCGCGTGCGCTGGCTGAGAAGCGCAAGGCGGATGGCATCGACCGCGCCGAAGGCATGATGGCTTTTGAGCGGAACTTCTCGGTGATCACCGAAGCCCTTTGACCGATCACCATGCTGCGCGCCGTTCTGGATACCAACGTGGTGCTGGCTGCAAAGCGGTCTGTGCATCCGCAGAGTCCGAACGCGGAGATCATCACGCGCTGGATGGCGGGCGAGTTCGTCTGGCTGGTAAGCGATGATGTGGTGACGGAATACGCAGAGAAGCTCTTGGAGAAGGGCATTGATCCTTTGAATGTGGAACAGCTTGTGGCCGATTTGCTGCAATACGGTGAAGAGGTGCCGATCCGGTTCTTTCACTTTCATCATTATCCCGTGGACATGGATGACGTGGCTTTTCTGCTGGCGGCTATCAACGGGGCCGCGACTCATGTGGTGACTTATGACGAGCATTTGAAAGATGTGGGGGGTGTTTTATTCTGAGTTCATCACTTGTGAGCCGGTGGCCTTTCTCACGGATCTGCGTGCTTCGGTGGCTCCGTGAGGATGAGCTGATCAATATGCCGCTGCGATAGCTGTTCGATTGGCACATTCATGGCCCTCACGGCTCGGGACGAAATACTCGCGTCGTGACCAGTCTGCCGATTTGCTCGGCAAACCGGCCACGAGGCAAGAAATCGCGACTTTTATGTTGGAACGTCGTTTCGTGCTTCATCGGACGAGATTTGGTGATACTTGGTTTCAAAAAAGAGGATGGCGTGTTGGTTTCTGATGTAGAGCCGAAGAACGCGGAAGTGACAGCGAATAGGATCATGCCTTTTGATTTCATCATCGCTCGGCCAAAACTTGAGTTGTTAAAAACTGCTCAGATCAGATAGAAACGGGGTCGATACTTACAGAGGCCATGCCAGACACAAATCCATACACTCCACCACGGTCTTCCCTTGAGGCTGCTATAACAGATCGACCAAAGGCAACGAAACTCGCGAAGCTGGGGGCTTGGCTGCAAGTCTTGCCCATTGTCGGGATCATCGGGACGGTTCTGGGTATGATGCACGACTTTTCAATGCTTGGCACGAATGGAGTGGGTGATCCATCCAAACTTAGCGGGGCCATTGGCGAAGTCTTGATCTCGACGGCTCTGGGATTCTTTGGTGGTATGATCGGTTCAGTCATTCTTGGTATTGCTGTGTTTTTTCAACGGAATCAACCTCGCTGGGTGAAGGTGATTTTCTGGCTTTCCGTTCTTCCCGCGCTGAACGGAGCCTTCATGTTTGTGATGATGATTCTTAGTGTATTGCGCGGCGGAGTTGAATGAAGAGCTGACAGCAAATGGGGGCAGAAAAATGGAAGCGTTTTGGTTTCTGAAATTTGCTGCCCCCATTTTTCTGTCAGCCGGTTTTACTCAATCATCTGCCTCCGCTGCATCCTTGATGACGAAGCGGGCTTTGAGTTTGCAGACCTGTTGAGCGAGGCCAGCGGCTTCGACGCTGTGGAGAACTTCTTTGAAATCCTTGTAGGCGTTGGGTGCTTCGTCGATGGGGTATTGGCGGGCGTTGTAGAGGATGTCGTGGGTTTCGAAGTCGGCGTTGACCTCCTGCTGGTTGAGATTGCGGGCGGCAGCTTTGCGACCCATGCAGCGACCAGCACCATGGTTGACACTGTAACAGCTTTTCACGGCATCGGGCTTGGCGACCATGATCACGGAGCCATCGCGAGGATTTCCAGGCAACAGGATCGGGTGACCAGTTTCGGCGAAGGGCGTGTCTTTGAGCGCGTGGTGGCCGCCGGGGAAGGCTCGCGTTGCTCCCTTGCGGTGGACCCAGGCGAGCTGGTTATCGACGACTTCTTGACGGGCGATGTTGTGGCTGATGAAGTACACGAGCTGGCCGGTCGTCCCCGGCAGCACTTCTTGGAAGGCTTCCAGCACGAGCGCATTGATGAGCATGTGGTTGACGGTGGCGAAGTTCGCGCCGAGCGCCATGTCATCGAGATACGCGTCCGCTTCGGGAGTTCCGAGCGGAGCATAGACGAGCTGTTTGTCATCGGCAGGAAACGGCAAACCCCAGGTGCGGAAGAAGCCTTCCAGCGACTTGAACTGGCGCTGTGCCAGGATGTTCCCGAACCCGCGAGATCCGCAGTGGCTCAGGAAGGCGACGTGATTGTCCCGCAGACCGAAAACTTCGGCCGTGGAGCGCATCGCGGCGTCATCGGCGAGCTGCACGATCTCGCACTCACCGAAGTGGTTTCCTCCACCGTAGGAGCCGAGCTGCATCATCTTGTTTTCAAAGCCAGCGAAGCCGTTGAAAGCACGCATTTTGTCCAAACGCTCGTTCAGAGTGGAGACGTTTCCATCGTGGCCGAAGTGAGCGCTATCCTCGCAACGCAGTGCCCACTCGGGCGGGATGCCGAGAGCTTCGCAGACGCTCTTGCTCGCGCCTTCGGTGCAAACTTGCACACCGAGGTCCGCAGACACACGGCGGGATTTTTTCGCCTCGCGCTGACCACGACCAGGGCCAGTCGGCGTGCGAAGTAAAATGGCATCGATGAGGCGACGACGGATCGCTTTGTCCACGATTGCGTCGGCAGGAATGTTCATCTGGAGCAGCGACATGGAACACTTGATGTCCACGCCAACCGGCCCTGGATAAATGTGTGTTGGAGAAACCATCACGCAGCCAACTGGCGCTCCGTAACCGGAGTGAGCATCGGGATTCAGCACGAGATCGGTCACGCCCGGCGCCGAGCGCGAATTCAGAGCTTGCTCTATGCAGTTCTGATCAAAGCCAGAGCGGATCGCCTCCGTCCCGATGACCGTGATGGGTTTCCCCGCATTGTTGCGGGCTGGCAGGATGGCTTCGGCTTCGCCAGTGATGTGGAAGTGGGATGTGGACATGGAGGGATGGATTGGTGATTATGTGGGACGTTGTTCGCGGATGATGCGGATGAGCTTTTGCTCGGCTTGGTGAATGAGTTCGGCTTTGAGTTTAAATTGACGGTTCGGAGCACCGGCAGAGGTCCAGGCAAAATCACGCCACAGGGCAAGAACGGCCGGACCATCTGAATAGCCATTCAGTCGCTCCAAAAGTTCTGACCCATATGCCGCAAAAGAAGCACTGCGACGCACCTCAGCATTTTGAAGTGAATTGTGGCTCAGAAGCTCATTGAAAGTAAGACCTTCTTCGAGTGCGAGCATTTCGATGCGACGGATTCGAAGCTTGGCCGCACGATTCTTGTCGATCTTTGTGAGTGATTTCGATTTGAGGTGCTGTGGATTAGCTAGGCGGCGACACATTGGGCAGAAACATCCGCATTCGCTCATAGACCGAACTGGAGACACCTCAATGATGTCAAAGGAGGTTTCGAGATACGAGCCAAAGAAATTGGCGAACTCTTTGATGTGTGCAGGATCAGGGCGGCATTCGAGAGGCAGATTGTGGTAATGTCCCTCAATCCACGATTGTGCCGCATGTCCGACATCAGCCACATCATGCGCCTTTGTCAGTGAAACGAATCCTTGAGCAATAGCCTTTGCAAGCCACTGGAGCAGCTTAAATGCGCGGGCTTGGATTTCGATGGCATGTTCGAGTTGTTTAAGAGGGAGCATGATCGCTTATTGGGTTGAAAAGGCGGTGACGCCAAGAGGTGATGAAACGGGAGACTCCGCGCTACGATCCCGAAGAAGGGATGGTTGGAACCGAGAGTGCGAAGCAATGTGGTTCCATCGGCATTCGTCACCCTTTGTGGGAGCTTTTACACCGCAAGACATTGCTGAGACGCTAGAGAATTGGATGGATTGGAAGTTAGTATTGTGAGCCATGTTGGTTTCGGGTGGTTGATCCCGTATGCCAACTTCTATTGCTAAGAGCGTGCCAACTCTTGGCACGGAGAGTGCGAATGACGCTGGAAACCTTGTAAATAAAGGGAAAGAAAAATTTCCGGGTATTTGAGGCGTTGATTTGACCGGCCTCCAAAATCCTGATTGTTTATCTTATAAGCTAGTAGATTATCCAAATCATGAATTCCACGAAACCAAATGTCACTTTCGGCTTTCTCGGCTCAAATTTGGATCGCGCTCAGGGTGCGGAACGGTGGTCGAAGTGGCGGCCTACAGTGGCAATGTGTCAGCAGGAGGATTTGTTGATTTCGCGGTTGGAGTTGCTGGTGGAGCCGAAGTTTGTGGATCTGGCAAAGAGTGTGGTTGCGGACATCGCGAAGGTTTCGCCTGAGACAAAGGTGGTGGTGCATGAGTTCGCTCTGAAGGATCCTTGGGACTTCCAAGAGGTGTATGAGCGGCTCTACGACTTCGTGCGTGGCTATGACTTCCAGCCGGAGAAGGAAGAATATCTGATCCATCTAACGACGGGCACGCATGTGGCACAGATTTGCTGGTTCCTGCTCAATGAAGCGAACTTCGTCCCGGCGCGGCTGCTGCAAACATCGCCATCACGCGAGGGCGGACGCGATGCGAAGGCCTCGGGGCGTTACGAGATCATCGACATCGATCTGTCGAAGTATGATCGGCTCTCCACACGCTTTGCGCAGGAGCAGGAACGTACGCTGGATTTCCTGAAAAGCGGTATCGCCACGAAGAGCAAGGGCTTCAACAAGCTCATCGAGCAGATCGAACTCGTCGCGGTGAACTCCAAAGCTCCGATCCTTATCATGGGACCAACCGGCGCGGGCAAATCGATGCTCGCTAGTCGCATCTATGATCTGCGGCGTTCGCGAGCCGGTTTGAATGGCAAATTTGTCGAAGTGAACTGTGCCACGTTGCGCGGCGATCAGGCGATGTCGGCGTTGTTTGGGCACAAGCGCGGCTCCTTCACGGGTGCGCAGTCGGACAGGCCGGGATTGCTCAAAGAAGCGGACAAGGGGCTCATTTTCCTGGATGAGATTGGCGAGCTGGGTCTCGACGAGCAGGCGATGCTGCTGCGTGCGCTTGAAGACAAGACCTTCCTGCCGCTGGGCAGCGACAAGATGGTGCAGAGCGACTTTCAGCTCATCGCAGGCACAAACAGAGATCTTCGTGCTCAGGTGGCGGCTGGCAAATTCCGCGATGATTTGCTAGCGCGGATCAACCTTTGGACCTTCACGCTGCCGAGCTTAGCAGAGCGGCGTGAGGACATCGCTGCGAACTTGGATTTTGAATTGGATCGTTATGCAAAAAGTCACCGCAAACAGGTGCGCATGAACAAGGAAGCTCGCGAGGCTTTCCTGAAATTCGCCAAAAGCGCAGATGCCAAATGGAGTGCCAATTTTCGTGACCTCAATGCAGCGGTGACTCGCATGGCCACATTGGCACCGAAAGGACGCATCACGGTAGAGTGTGTGGATGCGGAGATGCTCCGATTGAAGGAGGCCTGGCGTGATCACGGAGGAGAAGTGTTTGGTAAGCAGTGTTTAGTGTTTAGTCCTGAGCGGCGGGAGGACATTGATCCCTTTGATCTGGCTCAGTTGGATTTTGTTTTGATAACATGCCGAGAGAGTA
>JAPLUM010000601.1 GCA_026397605.1 Verrucomicrobiota bacterium
TCAAGCCAGGTATGCGCCTGTTTAAAACAGGAGACCAAGCGCTGGAGCAGCGCCTGCGACAGACCTTTGCAGGAGAGATCCCACTGCGGCGGAAGGCTAAGCTGGATCTGACCATCACGGGAGAGGTCGGAGAACCTTTGGTTATTTTTGTGAGCGGAACGGAGATCAAGGTGGAGTCCAGCCTGATGCTCGATGCAGCGCGGCAACGTCCGCTGAATGAAGAGGTGCTGCGTGCGCAGTTAGGCCGTCTCGGCGGCACGCCGTATGAGCTAGGCACGCTGGATTGTCAGCTGATTGGTGAGGTCATCTTGCCAGTCAGTGAGCTAAATCGGATGCGCCGCTCGTTGGTAGATGCCATGGGCCAAAGGGTGGAAGTGTCTGAGTCCGTCAAACAGCGCCCGGTCCCTGCCTACGCTTCTGTGACTGAGATGCTAGCCAAAGTCGCGGCTGATGTGCCAGTGGCACCAGTCAGTCCCACGCTTCACGTCCTCTGTCGTAGCAACGATCAGATCGATGCCGCGCTGTCCTGTGGTGTCTCGCGGTTGTATGTGGATTTTGAAGACATCCGTCTCTATGCAGACACTGTGAAACGCGTGAAGGATCACGGTGCTGCTCAGATTTATCTGGCCACACCCCGCATTCAGAAATCGGGTGAAGCTGGCTTCTTCAAACTGATCTCCAGGGCCGAGCCGCATGGCGTGCTGA
The DNA here is from genome assembly GCA_026397605.1 of Verrucomicrobiota bacterium. Lineage (GTDB taxonomy): Bacteria > Verrucomicrobiota > Verrucomicrobiia > Verrucomicrobiales > Verrucomicrobiaceae > Prosthecobacter. Next base: position 706 of record JAPLUM010000601.1, read on the forward strand.
TTCGCAATCTGGGAGCTATTTCCTTTTTCAAGGATGAGGGCATTCCCGTGACAGGTGATTTTTCACTGAATGTGTCGAACCCACTCACAGCCGAGTTTCTCAAGCAGACAGGGCTGGAGCGACTGACGATCAGCTATGATTTGAATGTGGATCAAGTGCTCAATCTGCTGCAAGGCGCACCGCCCGAGTGGTTTGAGATCACTCTGCATCAGCACATGCCCATGTTTCACATGGAGCACTGCGCGTTTGCAGCCTTTCTTTCCACCGGTACCGATTTCACCAATTGTGGACGCCCCTGTGAGAAGCACAAAGTCACGCTGCGGGATCGTGTCGGCATGGAGCATCCTTTGAAGGCTGACGTAGGCTGCCGAAACACCCTGTTTAATGCCGTGCCTCAGACGGGCGCGCAGTATTTTTCAGGCCTCATGCAGACTGGCCTTCGGCATTATCGTGTGGAGTTACTGGAGCAGAATCGTGAAGAGGCCGCCCGAGTGATCCGCACTTATCAGGACCTGCTAGCCGGACAGCGTGGCGGTGAGGACATTTGGCGTGATTTGAAAGCACAATCACAGCTCGGTGTGACTCGTGGCACCATGGCAGACATGATTTCATAGCGCTGCTGATCATCTGAAATCATCAAAGGGCGCTCAATCTCCCGGTCACTTGCCGGGCACGATCCAGATGTTGCGAAAGACGACGGGGTTGCCGTGGTTTTGCAGATGGATGGGGCCTTCGGGGTTGTCCACGGGTTTGTTGATGGGGGCGGAAGTGGTGAAGTCTTTGGCGAGTTCGAGGTTCTCGTGCACGATGACGCCATTGAGCTTCACCGTGACTCTTGGCCAAGCGATACGTTTGCCCTCGGTGTCGAATTTAGCAGCAGTGAACTCGACGTCGTAGGTCTGCCAAGTCAGGGGAGGCAGGGCCATGTTGAGTCGAGGTTTGGAGATGGAGTAGATGCCGCCGCATTCGTTGTCTTTGCCTTCAAGCGCGAAGGAATCGAGGATCTGCGTTTCCCAGCGGCCGCTGTGGTAGATGC
>JAPLUM010000547.1 GCA_026397605.1 Verrucomicrobiota bacterium
ATGCAGGTCGGCTACAACTGGGCATGCAATCTCTCACGGCTAGCCTTTGGCTTCCCACGATCTTATCTGCCTGAAGAGCTGCGTCCGGTTGTCCTCATTGTCATCAATGGCCTGCTGATCGTTTTCACTGCCTGCATGGGACTTTTAGGACTGTGTCGCTGGCGCAGTGTTCCCGTAGAGATTTGGTTTCTGATGGGGTTCACGGCCTTTTACCTTGGGGGGAGTAGCTTGGCACCGTCATTGCCGCGCTATTTTGTCGTTGTTTATCCACTGCTGCTGCTAGGTGCGGCCACAGTTTGGAAAAACAATGTCGTCTGCCAACTCAGGTCGGGCGAGAAAGACTAATCATGGGCTCAGTCGCTCCAGGGTCCAGCCAAGGGCTGATCGTGTGTAACGCAGACGATCATGCAGTCGGCTGACGCGTCCCTGCCAAAACTCGATTTCGTTTGGCTTTAAAGTGTATCCGCCCCAATGGGGTGGACATGGGATCTCGACATTGGCAAAACGTTTCTCCATTTCAGCCTGCCTTGCCTCCAACCACTCTCTTCCGGGTATGACTTGGCTTTGATCTGAAACCCAAGCTCCAATCTGATGACCCCGAGGACGGCTGGCGAAGTAGCTTTCAGCTTCGGCTGGCGGTAATTTTTCGAGGATGCCACGAATGCTGACCTGGTGGTGTCTTTGAGTCCAAAGAAACACGGCACTGGCGGCTGGATTGGCGGCGATTTCCCGACCTTTGCGGCTGTCGTAGTTGGTGTAGAAGTGAAATCCTAGCTCATCCAGGCCTTTGAGGAGAACGGTTCTGGCTGTGGGGGCACCGTCTAGGCCGATCGTTCCCAGTGTCATGGCATTGGGTTCTGGTAATTGATGACTCAAAGCATCCTCCAGCCAAGCCTGGAAGAGTAGCTGCGGGTCAGCAGGCGCTTTGTCCTCCGTGAGGTTATCGAGGTCATAGCTCACGCGCAGGTCGCGGAGTGTGGTTGGTGGGAAATCCATCATGTCTGGAGAAGAAACGTGCGTCAGGCTATTGCAGCAATGCCTTGTTTGCGCCTTGATGCATAAATTTTGTTTATGGCCCCACTGACTGGAATTTTGAGCGATCTCGACCGCGTGCTGCTCAGCGCGGAGGAAATCCACGACCGCGTGGCCACCATGGCTGCGCAGATCCAGCGTGACTACGATGGGAAAGTGATCACTGTCGTGGTGCTCATGGACGGCGCGCTCTTTTTTGTGGCCGATCTCCTTCGCCAAATCGACCTGCCGATCCGCCTAGTCACACTGGGAGCCAGCAGCTACCACGGCGGCACCCAATCTACGGGACAAATTGCCATCCAGTGGCCAAGCGGCGCCGACTTCTCCAATCAAGACGTCCTGCTTTTGGACGATATTCTAGACACAGGCCTGACTCTCAGTGCGTTGAGAGATCGGTTGCTAGCAGAGAGCCCAGCCTCATTACGCACAGCCGTATTGCTGGATAAAAAGCGCCCTCGTTCTCATGACTGTCCGCTTGATTACTGCGGCTTTGAAATTGCCGACGAATTTATTGTTGGCTATGGGATGGACTATCAGGGCCGTTTCCGTAATCTGCCCTGCATCGGGATACTCAAGCCATGAAATTACGTCTGCTCTTTTTTTCTGTTCTCCAAGACATCACTGGGGCGGCGGAACTATCCTGGACCTGTGCTCCAAATGCTCAGGTCCAAGATTTGCTGGGCATGCTCTACGAACATTGGCCAAAGCTGCGTGACTGGGACAGCAGCCTGCTCATTGCTGTCGATCAGACTTATGTAAAGCGTGATGCAATTCTCACAGAGAATGCAGAAGTGGCACTCATGCCCCCGGTTCAGGGGGGGTAAGATTTTCACGACTATTCCGTCTGCCAGCCATTGGGTGTGCTGGTAGCCGTGGTCTTGAGGAAGAAGGCTTTGCTAGCGGGAAGTTTCAGCGTGTCACTCATATTGACATTATTGGCGTCGGTTTGCAGCACCCAGTTGGCAGCAGAGGCAGATCCGCGTAACCAATAGGTGATGTAATTGGTGGTGCCGAGTTGGCTATCACCAGACCAGAGCAGGAGTTGGTCAGCCGTGGTCGTGCGTGATGATGGGATGAATCCACCCTGGACAGTGAGGCCTAATTGATTGGGCGTGGCATCGATAGGACGTGGCAGGGCGAGGAAGTTGTGCCCAGCTTTCAGGAGTCGGCGGAAGGGCGTTAGGCGCACATGTCCGGTCAGGGTCATGGTTTTTGGTAGGCTCAGAATTTTAGCCATCACGCCTGTGCCCGGGGGGATGATTTGATTGTCGCGATAGGCCAGTGTGGCATCTCCACTAAGAACCCATTGATGGCGCGCGGCCGTTTGGTTCAGCCAATAGGTTTCCCATGTGGTGCCATTGTGAAAGAGAACCTGATCGGCTCCTGTGCTGCGCGTGGCCCCGGTCATGATCGCTTTGGGAAAGACTTGGCCAACTGTCACATGAGGTCTCACAAAGACGCGCGCTCCGGCGATGTCTTCCGGGAGCATCGACTGAGTCGAGTTGGTCGATGTCAGATTAAGTGTGATGGCAGTGCCATCGAACTGGGTGATCTCGTAGCGATGCCCTGCCTGAGCTCCGTCCCTCACTTCAAGGTAATAGCTAGCAGCAGGATCGATGGATAAAGGGTCCGTGGAGGCTAGCTGCACCTGATTTGCAGCAGAGACAGACGTGACGAATCCTGAAAAGAGGGGCGCATTGACAAGGCTGATGCCAATTGACTGAGTGCCAATCGCAAGCTCGAGCCGCTGCCAGCCCTGAGGTGCACTGGTTGCTGTGAGGCCACTAGTGTGGGTCACGCGCAGACGCAGCACGCCCCGTTGAACAGTTTGCCCGCTTAAGCTGGTGATGCCGGACCATGTCCGCTGTGTGATGTCCCCGCCCAAATCACTGCTAGTGGAGGCTAGAGGCAGTGGCAGCCAGTTCACTAAATCTTCAGATGTCTCAAGAGTGAATGTGACATCGGAAATGGATGCTGGGTAAGTCAGATTGGCATCAACACGACCACCTGCCATCGTGGTAATCCACCAGCCCCCATTGTAGGAGTTTGTGCTGCCCAGGGCATATTCAAGGAGGTCATTGACATCATCACCATCAAAGTCTGTGTCCGCAACTGGGGTGGACCCGCCAGCGCCTGTGGCGGGTCCGCCTCCACTGACTGGGATGGTCGGTATCGATCCGGCAGCGGTAATGCCTACGATCTGGACATTATCAAAAGTCGTGGTTGCCAGTGCCTCAGTATCTGTCGCTGTCACCGCTAGTCCCACGTAGAGGGTGGATGGGAGTGCTGTGAATGTGGTGGACTGAATGCTTGTCCAGGTCGTGCCGTTTGCAGAGGCAAATGAAGAAATGACATTGCCTGTTCGAACAAGGCGTAGCCAATTGTTGGGGGCTGGATTCAGCGGCGGACCATACTGGAAAGTGGCCGCGCTGTTGGCTGTTGGACGCCAGATCAGTCCTGTGCCGTTGCCAGAGGCGGCAGGCATGGAGCAGAGTAAAGCGTGGCGTGATCCGGCGGTGAGATTTTCACGGAACATGATGCCTGCTTTGGCCCAGTCACCCGTATTCGTTAACCCTGTGACGCGGGCGCGGATTTCTCCATCCCCCGTGAGTTGGGCAGCAGCAAAATGGAAGCCATCTTCAGAAAAGAAGATCTCTTCTCCTGCTCCCTGTAGCGTATAAGTGCCGTTGGTGGTATTGAAGCTTGTATTGCCAGCTAGACCGACGGCACCAATATCACGGCCTGTTAAAGTGACTGCCGTCGGCGGAGCAAAAGCGACGGTAAGCGTATTGGAGGCCAGGCTGGCTACATTTCCGGCATTGGCAGCGGCTGCTGCAGGTAAGGAAGTCGTGACATTCCCAGCCAATGTGGGTGTAATGGTGACGGCATAGGACGTGCCTGAGCCCGTGAGATTGGAAGCATTCCCATTCGTCACATTGAAGTCAGAGGGGGCGAGTCCTGTGACCGCCTGAGTGAAGCGTGTCTGCACGGTGAAGGCACCGCTTTCCACAGCGCTGGTTGATGACAGCGTGACGGCTGGTGCCACGGCTGTGAGTGAACCAACGACCTGCACGTTGTCAAAAGTGGCTGTGCTCAACTGAGTGGAGGTTGCTGAAGTGACCGCAAGGCCGACATAAAGTGATGAGCTCAGATTGGAAAGTGTGATGATGTTGATCGTGGTCCACGTATTGCCATTCGCTGAAGCAAATGTGGTCAAAGTATTCCCAGCTCTGACGAGTCGGACCCAGTTATTGGGAGCTGCATTCACCACTGGACCACCTGCGTAATTGGATGCGGCATTGGCCGTCGGACGCCAAACAACTCCGAATCCGTTTGCGGCAGCTACAGGCGTGGTGAAGAACGTCGC
>JAPLUM010000575.1 GCA_026397605.1 Verrucomicrobiota bacterium
TGAGAGTTACAGCACTGCCATGAATATCACCACCAAGATCAATCTTGGCACCATTAAGGAAAAGATCACCACGATCTCAAGCATGATGCAAGAGGCCAATGGCACTTTTGGGAAAGGCAAAGGCAAGGGTAACAAAAAGAAAAACAAGGCCATGATGGAAGCCCCCGCCGCCAGTGAAGATGACGAATTTGCCCGACCCGAAATGATGCAAGGACTAGCCCTTGCTCGTGCGTCTGAGCTTCGCCAACCGGAACGGGATGGCCATTTCCTGCGCATGTTTGGGCAGAGCGACCGCCAGATTGCCGACAGCAACAGTGAGGAAGGCAGCGTGCCTCAGGTCCTCATGCTCATGAATGGAGAGGCACAGGAAGTGCTATCTGATCCTAAATCACTCGTGCTCGCTACCTCCATGGGGCAGGCGAAGGCCGAAGATAAGGTGGACTCGCTCTACCTCAGTTTCTTTAGCCGAAAGGCCACCCCGACTGAGATGACCGAGGCCAAGCAGTCTCTCGATGCAGGACTCACCTCCGCTGATCTTTGCTGGGTGCTCTTCAACAGCCGTGAGTTTGTCTTTGTGCAGTAATTTTCTTCACTCAATCTCACACCTTTTCGACCGTCATGAATACGTCTCTTCGTTCCCTTGATTCCCTCAGCCGTCGCAGCTTTGCTGAGCACGTGGCCAAAGCCACACTGGGCGTTACTCTGCTGCCACACCTCGTCAAAGGTGAAGCCGCTGCGCCGGTGGATAACAAAAAGCTTCCTGGATTTGGCAAAGCCAAAAACGTCATCTGGCTGCAAATGATCGGCGGCATGTCACACATCGATACGCTTGATCCCAAAACGGGCGACAGCAAAGGCCCGGGCGAGCCCATTCAGACCAAAACTGGCTATCAACTCGGCGGATTTCTGCCCACACTGGCCAAAGATCACTCAGACAAGCTGGCCATCATTCGCAGCATGACCTCGAAGACCGGCGTTCATGCCTCAGGCCAATACCTCATGCGCACTGGCTATGAGCAGCGCGGCACGATCAAGCACCCTGTACTTGGAGCCTGGGCGCAGGAGCTGCTAGGTAAAAGCAGTCAAAATCTGCCATCTTCGGTTTGTGTGAATCGCGGACCTGAGCATGGCAATGGCTTCTTTTCTGCCGCCTACAGTCCACTACCGATCCACGATCCTGAATCTGGGCTGCAATATGCTCAATTCTCTGCCAGCGCCGATGTCATGAGCAAGCGCCTCACGCTGCTGAACAAGCTGGATTCGGGCTTCCGCGCCAAATTCCAGGACACCAATCTCAAGGCCTACAGCGACTTTTATGATGACACGCTGAAGCTGCTGAGCAGTGAAGATCTGGGTGCCTTTAAGCTGACCGACGAAAAAACCGCAGAGCGCCAGATTTATGGCATGAACAAATTTGGCCAAGGCTGCATGTTAGCGCGCCGACTCGTCGAACGCGGTGTCCGCTTTGTTGAGGTCAGCTACGGCAGTTGGGATATGCACAATGACATTGATGAAGGCATGGAAGAGCATGGCACCATCCTGGATACGGCTCTCTCAGCCCTGCTCAGCGATCTGAAATCCAAAGGCCTGCTAGAAAGCACCATGGTCGTTCTATGCTCCGAGTTTGGTCGTGGACCGAAGATCAATAGCCGCAATGGCCGCGATCATCACCCGAAAGTCTTCAGCACCCTGCTTGCTGGTGGCCCAGCTAAAGGTGGCACCATCTATGGAAGCAGTGATAAGATCGGCATGGCTGTCGCGGATAAGCAAACCACCATCCAGGACTTCCACAGCACCGTCGGTCACGCCATGGGCATGGATGTCAATCAAGTCGTCATGTCCCCAAGCAACCGCCCCTTCACGGTCGGTGATAAAGGTGAGGTGGTGACGGAAGTCTTGAGCTAGACACAAGACTCGCGCTTCTCCAGATCCCGAACTCTACTTGCTTCCAAGCCCGATTTCGGATAACTTTTTTGCCATGAGACCATTCATGCGCAAAATGCTTCTTATCTGTACAATCGCACTTGGCCTTGGGCTCTTGATGCAACAGAATCTAAGCCAGAAAGCGAATAATGGGCCCTCACTAGATCGCATCATGGTGATCAGCGATTCCGAACCAACCACTCTCACCCCGGTCATTGAAGAACCAAAAAGAATTACGCTTCTTAAGATATCCCAGGCCATCCCAGCGCCTGACTTGGACCTGCCGGACCTCGGCGATACGGAACTAAAACCAAGACGACGGGTGCCATGGGGTGCAACAGGCACAGACGGCCTCTGGCGCAGTCAAATTCAGCGGGCCAATCAAACGCTGAACAAGGCGGGCCTTTCCGATCCTTTACGCTGAAAACGTAGAAGAATGAAGAGAATGACAAGTCCACCAGCGAAAGATCGCTGATGGACTAGGACTCGGGATCAATGATGCCCTGGGCACCAGTAGTGCTCGTAACCTCCACACCACGTATGCCCATGATGGTGGCAATGATGGCCGCAGAAGCGCGTGCACAAGTGCTCATGCAGTGTGGAGCTAGCGCGCTCAAAGAGCGTTGCTGCTTGTGAAGGCATGGTGATTGCTAGGATAGCTGAGAGAGACAGCAATGCACCTGCCCATTTCGTAGATCGACTGAGTTGGTTGAATGATTTCATGTAGTAGGCTGTTTGAGTTTTTCATAACCTGTCTGCCAGTATGGCGGCAAACAGTCCGTCCTTCGACGAACCGAGCAGCCTCCTATTCACAAGAACCCTTCATTTTTTATGATCTCGAAAGTAGCTCCCATGAGCACCTAACCTTCGACACTACTCTCGGCGGATAGCATCCAGCAGACGACCTTTGATGGCTGTGGTAACAGCTAACCAACAGACCATCAGGCCAAAGAGAAGCCCCCCCCCAAGCAAGCTAGCGAGGAAGGAAACGGGAAGGTCGCCGCCGCCTTGAGTCACGCTGGGCCAAACAGCAATCAAAGCACAGAAGACTCCCAGCAGCAGACCGCTAACTAAGAGAGCTATGTGCTCCCCAAGAACGAGACTGCGCAAGGCAGCAGGAAGGAAGCCGAGAGCCTGCATGAGCCCCAGTTCGCCACGCCGTTCTAAAACATGACGGGCCACGAGAACCCCCAGTCCAGCAGTTCCGAGAAGCACACCGAGACCTCCAAGAATGGTGAAGATGCCAATGTAGGTATTCTGCACGCTGAGGAAGGTTTCTAACCTTTGTTTAGCAGGCTCTAAGGCCAGACCACGAGGCTCAAGCTGACGAGTCAGGTGAGAGCTGACTTCAGCCACCTTATCAGCAGGCGCATCAATGAGGAAAAAGCGATAGCCAGCGGCGTCTGGGTAAGCTTTGAGAAAAGCGGCCTCACTGGTCACCAGCTTTCCCTGTAGAATCGAGCCTGCTAGAAGCCCCTTGAGGCTAACAGCAAAAGCCTCTCCGGCTGAGTTCTGGTAAGCCACAGTATCGCCCACACCTTTTCCCAGACCCCACATGGCAGTGGCCTGATCGGCTAAGGCGAAGTAACCAGCAGTCGGTGGATCAAGCGGTCGTAGTATTGGTTCTTCAGTCAGGCTTTCAGGCTTCACAGAACGATCAAAGACCTGCCCCTCCAGCGACTCCCAGCCGACTCCGCCCGCCAGACGAAACCGATCAGCCAGCAATAGAGGATTCACGCCAACGAGCACCGGTTTCTGGGCGCGATTGAGATTCAGGCAGCTGGCATCGTCACCTTCCCGCACCCGGAAAGGCACGATCTTCACTCCTGTCATGAGTTTTTCATCAAGACCAAAAGCATCGAATCCAGCCTTTGTATTCAGGTCCTCGTAAATCGGCAGAGAGGATTCACCAATCAAAGCAAAGCCACCTGTGCCTGAGCTTGGCTGGGTGACGTCCCCAGCGCTCATGCGGAAGGCATTCACTGCCGTGACCATGAAGATGCCACCGGCCATCATGCCGATTACGGCCAAGCTGCGTGCTGGTCGGCGGGAAACGTTGCGCTGACCGATCTGCCAAAGCGTCTGCGCCAGATGCCGGCCATCCCGCCGCATCCAGCGGCCAGCCAACATGAGTCCAGCGATGAGGAGCAGCATACCGCTGCCAAAGAACATGCCTGCGACAGCTTCGGGAGCCTTGGCAGACTTCGCCGCGAAGACCAGCCCCAGAGCCGTGAGTAAAAGGAGGATGGGTAGCCAGAGGCGCTTTGGCTTCTTTTTACCTGGCTCAGCTTCTTCAGTGCTCCAGGCCCCGAGCAGGTCTCTCGGCTGCGCGCGCAGCATCTTCCGCCCAGCCCAGCGGAGGGTCAGCAAGACGACGATGACAGAGCCCAAGCCTGCACCGATCATAGTTCCAGCACTGCCTTCATAGATGAGAGGCAATCCCTGAGAAGCTCCCGACCAGGCACCGCTGAGTCCATGCAAGGCTAGTTTGGTGTATCCTACTCCACCCAATAATCCGAGAAGGCTACCGACCAGCGCGATGACGCCAGCTTCTCCCAGCAAAGCACGTCGAACCATCTTGGCAGACCAACCTAGGGCTAAAAGCAGCCCGACCTGAGAAGCACGACGCTCAAGCGTGAACAGAAACAACAGAGCCGCAAAGACCAGCGCGGCAGCGATCAAAAACAGGCTCAAGCCAATGAATAGACCACCAAAGTCCACACTGCCTTTGGCCGCTGCATCCGCATCAGCTTTGAATGAACGTGCAACGAGTCCAATGTCAGATAGCGCCAATGTGGCCAGCAACTCTTTGCGTAACACGGCTTCATCCTGTCCACTGTCAGTAAAGCGAATCGCAGTGAGTTGACCAAAGCGGTTCGACCATAACTTCTGACCTGAGGCGAGACTGATGAAACCCTTGGGGGTGCCCATGTAATCATCCCAATACTTCTCGTCCTTATCGCGAATGGCCTTCATGTCCATGGGAATACCGGGTTCCCAGTCACGGCAGTTATCCACGTCTGACACACCGGGAAATTCAGGCGTCCAGCTGCGGATCACCTCAGGATCGGTCATGGGTAAAATGCCATTCACTGTGAAGCTGGCCGTCTGCTGTTTCAGCTCGCGTCCCAGGCCAACTACGAAGTAAAAAATCTCCACGGAATCACCGATTTTCAGACCGTGATCCTCCGCCAGCCATTGCGTGATGGTGATGCCAGACCCAGTGGGCACAGTTCCCTGAGTCATGCGATCCGCAGCAGTGATCATGGAGTAGGGCGTGCCACCTTGAGCCGACTTCAGTCCATTCACCAGATAGGTCAGCACGCCATAACTGCCTTCACGCACCAGGAGTTTGGTGGCCAGCGTTTGATCCACAAAGACACGCGTCGTGCTAACTTCCCACTCTTTCAAAGAGCCTGCCACTCGTGTAAGTCGTAGTCCGAAATCCTCCAGCGTCTTTGCCTTCTCAAGATCACTCGTGCGACCACTGAGCACCGAGCTAGAAAGAGCGGCATTCACTTTGCCATCCATCTCCAACTGAGTCTGCAAGTCCTCAAGATTCACAAACACTGAATCTGGCGTGACCTGAGAAGCAATGAGCTGAAATGCGCCAAAATCCTCCGCAGTAACAATCGCCCCCACCTTACGCCGCAGAGAAATATCCTCATTCGTGCTGCCGGACAGCGGTGCATCGCGTGAGATTGCACTCGGACGCTCCATGCGCACCAGCACAGTATCACCGACCGTCACGCCCAGTTTCCGCGCCAGAGGTTCATTCAAAGCGATCTCCGTTTTAGTAAGGGGGATGGATTTTCCGCTGGCACTCAGCGACCAAAAACCTGCCTCAACACCAAGCACCTGTGCGCCATTCACACGCACCTTGCCATTGGCCCCACTCGTAGAGCCAACAGCTAAAATGACGGGCACAGCCTGCACCTGCCGCGCCAGATTTTCCGTGAACCAGCGATCTCCACCGAGAATCCCCGAGTCCACCTTACCCAGCCGAAGCTCCGCCACTCTGCGCAAGCTCGCACGCACCGAATCCCCGACAAGAAGCGAGCCGCAAAGAATCGCCGAAGCTAAGAAGGCTCCCAACAGAAGGCCCAAATGCGCCCTCCAGTAATGGCGAGCTGAAGTAAGGATGAATTGAAAAAGCGTCATGAATAGATGCCCCATCATGCCCGCCCCAGTGATTCAGGCAATGAGTAACCTCTTTTTCAATGCCCAAATTTCAGGCTAGCTCGAATCCTTCTCGCTCTGGCGAACGAGCCTACGGATCGCGATGCCAGAATGCGAGGTTTTGCAAAAGGTTCGACTTTCATGAATAGATTAGGCTAGTGGCTGAAATTTGTTTTGATGGCGAAACGGGAGATGTGACTTTAGTTGGAAAACCGTGCCCAAACCGAACCGTCAAGAACTCATGCTCACCGCCCCTTCCCTGGGCTGGTTGATCTTGTTCTTTGCCCTGCCGGGATTGCTAACACTCACGCTCGCCTTTCATCTGACAGATCTGCGCGGCGGCGTGATGCAGGGCTGGACGCTGGAGACAGTCAAGAGTCTGGCTGATCCACTCTACCTGCCGCTCGTCTGGCGCACACTCTGGATCAGCGCGGCGACGACGGTCTTCTGCGTGCTGCTAGCTCTGCCCATGAGTTGGTATTTAGCTGGGCTGGCACCGCGCTGGAGAAATGGGCTACTGTTACTGATCATCCTGCCATTCCTGACCAATTTTCTCATCCGCATTTTTGCCTGGAGATCACTCCTCCACCCCGAAGGCCCCGTGAAGCAGATGCTTCTTTGGCTGCATCTCGTGACTGAGGATACGTTGCTGCTAAACAACTCATCTGCAGTGCTGCTGGTCATGATTTACACCCAGCTGCCGTTTGCCATTCTGCCTCTCTATGCCGCCGCAGAAAAGTTCGACTTCAGTCTGATCGATGCAGCGCGTGATCTAGGAGCAGGCAGATGGCAGGCTTTTCGCCGCATCTTTCTACCCGGGGTGAGACAGGGCATCGTCTCGGCTTCAATCATCGTTTTCGTTTGTTCACTCGGGCAGTATGTGATCCCACAGTTCATCGGTGGCACGGGGGATGAGATGATCGGAAATAAGATCGTCCAGCGCGCCTTTACCGATCGGAACCTGCCACTGGCATGCGCACTCGCAGGCGCCTTGATGCTGGCGGTATTCAGTGTGGGCTTGGTTCTCACAGGGTTGTCCAGACTCTTCCACCCTTCACGTTTTAGAAAACGGTCCTACCAGGCATGAACCGGCCGCGTTTTTCTCAAATCATCACGGTGCTAGTGCTGCTCTTTCTGCATGCACCGCTAGTAGTCCTAATGGTAAACTCGTTCAATGCGTCACGCTTCGGGGGCGAATGGGAAGGATTCACTCTGAAATGGTATGAGAAGCTCTGGGAGGCCGATGAAGTCTGGGAGTCCATGCAGATCACGCTTAAAGTCGCCGCGACCTCGACCCTAGCCGCCATGCTTCTAGGCACGCTAGCAGCGCTGGCACTACATCGCTGCCGGTCATGGCTGCAAACTATTCATCTCACACTCATCACTCTGCCCTTAGCCCTGCCGGATATTTTGATGGGCATGTCGCTGCTCGCCATGTTTGTGGCGCTAGGAATCGAAACCGGGATGCTGACGCTATGGATCGCCCACACCACCTTTTGTCTCAGCTACGTCACCATGGTTGTGCTGGCACGATTGCAGGACTTTGACTTCACACTCCTAGATGCAGCCCGCGATCTTGGAGCCACGCGCTGGCAGGCCGCTCGCCGCGTGCTTTTGCCACTACTGCTGCCGGGCATCTTAGCGGGTGGACTGCTGGCCTTCACCCTGTCTATCGACGACTATGTCATCACCTTCTTTGTCTCCGGCCCAGGCACCACCACCCTGCCACTGCGTGTGGCCAGCATGATGAAAACCAGCCGCAGCCTGCCCATGATCAATGCCCTCAGCACCCTCATGATCGCCAGCACCTTCCTGCTGGTCTCGATGAGTTTCCGTTTGCAGAGCCGGAATCGAAGGGCATGACGTATGCTAGACATGACTGACACTGATATTCAATCCGCCATCCTGGAGATGGGACGCAAAGCGCGGGCGGCTTCGCGCGAACTTGTGAAGCTGACCACAGCTGAAAAAAACGCCATTCTGCTGGCCATGGCGGATGAGATTGAGGCACGCCAAACTCTGATCCTCGAGGCGAATGCCAAGGATCTCTCCCGCGCTACTGCCAATGGTTTATCCAAAGCCATGATCGACCGCCTGACGCTGGACCCCAAGCGACTGAAAGCCGTGGCAGATGCCGTCCGCGAAGTCGCGGCTCTGCCAGATCCTGTGGGCGAGGTGCTCACCGATTGGAGCCGTCCAAACGGACTGCACATCACGAAGAAACGCGTGCCCATCGGCGTCATCGGCATCATCTTTGAATCCCGTCCCAATGTCACAACGGATGCCGCCAGCCTCTGCTTTAAGACTGGCAACGCGACCCTGCTGCGTGGCGGCAGCGAGGCCATCGACTCAAACATCGCTCTAGCTGCAGCCCTGCAAGCCGGTGGCGAGCTTGCGGGCCTGCCTGCCGACAGCATCCAGCTCATCCCTTTTACGGATCGGGCCAGCGTCGAGCACATGGCCAGGATGGATCAGTATCTGGATCTCATCATCCCACGTGGCGGCAAAGGTCTGATTGAAAAAGTCGTGGCCACCGCACGGATGCCCGTGATCAAGCACTACGACGGCGTCTGCCATGTTTATGTCGCCGCAGATGCGGACCAGGAGATGGCAGCGCAGATCATTGTGAATGCCAAGACTCAGAAACCCGGTGTCTGCAATGCTTTGGAAACGATCCTCGTGAATCGCGAGATCGCGGGCAGCTTCTACCCACTCATCGGCCAGCGTTTAAAAGCCGCCAGTGTGCAGATTCATGCCGATGCCGAGGCTCAGCCCCTGTTGGGCGTTGAGTCGGTCCCTGCCACCGAACAGGACTGGAGCACCGAGTGGCTGGATCTGATTCTCTCTGCCAAAACTGTCTCTGGCTTGGATGAGGCCATCACTCACATCAATCATTACGGTTCGCATCACACCGACAGCATCATCACGGCCGACCGCGCTGCGGCTGAGCGCTTCCAGCATGAGATCGACAGCGCCGTCGTCATGCTCAATGCCAGCTCCCGCTTCAATGACGGCGGCGAGTTTGGTTTCGGAGCCGAGATCGGCATCAGCACCGACAAGCTCCATGCTCGCGGCCCCATGGGCTTAGCCGAGCTCTGCAGTTACAAATACCTCGTCGATGGCTCTGGCCAGATCCGCTAACTCCTATGAACCTCGACTGGATCAACGACTTCCTCCCCACCATGCGCTGTCCCGACACGCATCAATCTCTGCGCTGGGCCACGCCCGAGGATTTACTGCGCCATGCTGCGCCAGCAGAGTCCAAAGCGCTTGCCCGTGAAGATGGCTCGCGCCTTTTCCCGATTGATGAAGGCATTCCCATTCTGCTGCCGGAGGGTTAGCTCCTCACTCCCTAGTTGCTAAATGCTCCTGAAGCGCCTTCTTGCGCGCCCTTTATGAGCGAGCAGCAGCGCAAAGCATTTCCTTTTTCTGAATTTGAACCCAAGTGGCAAGATGAGTGGGAGGCCAAAAAAGCCTTCCACACGCCGAACCCAGGTGATGCGGACTTTGATGCCACAAAGCCGAAGTACTTCGTGCTGGACATGTTCCCCCACCCCAGCGGCGCGGGCCTGCATGTCGGTCATCCTGAGGGCTACACGGCCACAGACATCATTGGACGCTTCAAAAAGATGTCCGGCTTCAATGTCCTGCATCCCATGGGTTGGGACGCCTTTGGCTTACCTGCCGAGCAATACGCCATCAAAACCGGTCAGCACCCACGCATCACGACCGAACAAAACATCGAAGGCTTTCGCGGTCAGTTAAAGCGCCTCGGCTTTGCCTATGACTGGGATCGTGAGGTGAACACCACCGATCCTGGCTACTTCAAATGGACGCAGTGGATCTTCCTGAAACTCTACAACGCCTATGTGAACGAGGAGGGCAAAGCCCGCCCCATCTCAGAACTCGAAGAGCAGGGCCTCAGCCGTGCCGAGATCGACTCCCGCCGCCTCGCCTATATCAGTGAGGCACCCGTCAACTGGTGCCCAGAGCTCGGCACCGTTTTGGCCAATGAAGAAGTCGTGGATGGGAAAAGCGAAGTCGGCGGCTTCGCGGTCGAGCGCCGCCCCCTGCGCCAGTGGATGCTGCGCATCACCGCCTTTGCCCAACGTTTGATCGACGAACTCGACGGCCTGGATTGGCCTGAGAGCATCCGCCTGCTGCAGCGCAACTGGATCGGACGCTCCGAAGGCGCTCATGTGACCTTCCAAGTCGCTAATGCCGACGCCGAAATCACCGTCTTCACCACCCGCCCAGATACCTTATTCGGAGCCACCTACATGGTCATCGCTCCGGAGCATTCGCTCGTGGATCAAATCGCCGCGCCGGAGCAGGCCGCAGCCATTGCCGCCTATCGCCGAGTCGTCGGTTCCAAGTCGGACCTGGAGCGCACGGAACTGGCCAAAGAAAAAACCGGCGTCTTCACCGGCGCTTACGCCATCAATCCGGTCAATAACGAGCAGATCCCCATCTGGATCGCCGACTACGTCATGATGGGTTACGGCACCGGAGCCATCATGGCCGTGCCTGCGCATGACACCCGCGACTTCGAGTTTGCCACCAAGTTTGACCTGCCCATCCGGCCAGTCATCAAGCCAACACTTGAATGGCTCGATAAGAACGGCGCTCACCTCGAGACTCAAGTTAAGCTTGAGGACAAGTCGCTTACCTGGACTTACGGTGAACTCATCAGTGCTGCCACGAGCTCGGATAGTAAACTGGAAGCACAAGTTTATGAGGTGTTCGCAGAACGAGCGTCTGAATTCGCCAGTGCATTCTCAGACGACGGCATCGCCATCAACTCCGGCTTCCTTGACGGCTTGACCACTCTTGACGCGAAGCGCACCATCACCACTTGGCTCGAGGAAAAAGGCCTCGGCAAAGGCACCACCAACTTCAAGCTGCGTGACTGGCTCTTCAGCCGTCAGCGCTACTGGGGCGAGCCCTTCCCTATCGTCTGGGAGGATGGCCAGCATCACGGCATTCCTGAGAGCGAGCTCCCCCTGCTGCCACCGACCCTCGAAGACTTCCGTCCCACCGGCACCCCCGAGCCACCGCTTTCCAAAGCCACCGACTGGGTCCGCTACTCAGACAGCGCCACTCGCGAGCTGAACACCATGCCACAATGGGCCGGCTCCTGCTGGTATTACCTGCGCTATTGCGATGCGCAAAACAGCGACCGCTTCGTCGGTGTCGAAGCCGAAAAATACTGGATGGGCGGCGGCAAACCCGGCGGCGTGGACCTCTACGTCGGCGGCACCGAGCACGCCGTGCTGCACCTGCTTTACGCCCGCTTCTGGCATAAGGTCCTCTTTGATCTCGGCTACGTCAGCACGCCAGAGCCCTTCCAGCGTCTGGTGAATCAAGGCCTTATCATGGGTGAGGACGGCCAAAAAATGTCCAAATCACGGGGCAATGTCGTCAATCCGGACGATGTCGTGAAGGAGTATGGTGCGGACTCACTGAGGTTGTTTGAGATGTTCATGGGCCCCCTGGAACAGGTGAAACCGTGGAGCACGAAAGGTGTCGAGGGCGTCTATCGATTCCTCGCCCGCGTCTGGCGTCTGGTCATGGATCAAGATGACAAAACTGGCATTTGGAGTGTCTCCAAGTCCTTGCAGGATGTGATGCCAGATAAGCAGATCACCAAAGTCCTCAACGAGACCATCAAGAAGTGCGGCGAAGACATCGAGAAACTCAGTTTCAACACTGCAATACCTGAGATGATGATTCTCACCAAAGCTCTCACCGGCACAGAGGTCAAGCCCGCTTCCGCCATCGTCACCTTCCTGAAAGTGCTCAGTCCCTTCGCCCCGCATCTGGCCGAGGAGTTGAATGCCCGCATCGCCAGCCAGTTCCCTGACTTAGCCGTGAAAGGCTTCCTCAGTGACACCGTCTGGCCCACCTATGATCCCGCCGCACTCATTGAGGACGAGGTCGAAGTCGTCTTCCAGGTCAATGGCAAGCTCCGCGACAAAGTCCGCGTCCCCATCGCCG
>JAPLUM010000849.1 GCA_026397605.1 Verrucomicrobiota bacterium
TGGGCGAGAGCGAGCCGACGGAAATCTCGACGGCGCGGTTCATGAAGCGGTCGCTCATCATGAGGAAGGGCAGGAACTCTGGGAGCACCTTGTCCGGCCTGGCCCGAATGACCATGGCATGAGTGGAGCAGATGCCGCCGAACTCCGCTACGGCCAGCTTCCGCTGATAGGCGCGGCGTTTGCCAAAGATGATGTCGCCCTTCCGAAAGCGCAGCTTGCCACCGATGACATCGCTGCCCTTTCCCCCAGCGCCGGATGTGCAGGCACTGCGGGTCCAGATGCTCCAGCCCCACATAAATCTCCTCCTGCGCGTCCTTCGGCTCCGCCCGCTCGCCGATGCTCTCCGCAAACTCCCCAAACGCCATGCGCTTCCAGCCCGTGCGGTCGAAGAGCGGGAGGGAGGCCCAGGCGGGGTTGGGAACCACGGATTTCACGGATGACACGGATGGGAGGGCGGCGGTCATGCCGTGGCGGCTTTGAGTAGTTGAGTGGCGGCGTCCACCATATCCTGACGGAGCGTGGCGCGCAGGAATTTAGTGTCTTCGGATTCGCCAGGCTGGGCCTGACTGAAAACGAAGTGGCTCGCCTTCACCGGCCCGGGTGAGGTTTCCGTTTGGAAGTGTTCCTTCAAGGTGCGCAGAGCGTCGGTGCAGGCGGGATTGCCGACGCGGACTTCCTCGGCAAATGCAGCAATGGCGGCGGTAGTCCCACCGTCGTAGTGACGGAGGGTGTAGAGGATGTCGAAGGCGTCCTTTGGCTGTTGACGGCCGCAGAAGGCGCGGAGCTTGAGCGCGAGGAAAGGTCCGACCTCACAGACGCGGGCGGTGAGTTTCTGATCGGCTCCATGAAGATCCACGCCGGTCACTTCGACGGTTCGCGCGGTCGCCAATGCCCGATCCACGCCTGGCATAATGCTGGCGGTGATGTCCTCAACCTGGGCCGAGCCGCTGATTCGTGGCGGGTGCTCCACGAGGAAGTCCACGTACACGGGAAAATCGCCGATCGTTTTTTCCAGCCGGCCCGGGTGCTTGGCACTTCTCTTGAATCCCTGGCCGCTGAGTTCCCAGAATAGGTTCCCATATTGCCCGGAGTCGGTGGCCAGGGCGATGCCGAGATCGACATCAAGGGTGGCCGGGCGCGGCAGACTGCGGTGCTGGGTGAGGGCGCCACAAAGATATTTGGGCACGAGGCCACCGACGAGCACGAGATCGGCGTGCCATGAGCCGAGTGTGGACCACAGGGTAAGAAATGCGCTCTCCGCGAGAGCGGTGTGGCGTGGGTCGTATTCGCTGTAAGTCTCGTATTTCATGGCCGGCAAAAGCCTTCCCATTCCCGGAGCGCTGCGGCGGCATCCGGCCCACGCAGCCCCGTCCGTTTGAGGTCAAGGTAGATCTGGGCGTCGCTGACGAGCGTCAGGTTGTTGCAGGTCTGGGTTTCGGTCAGAACGCCATCATCATCTGGGACATGCAGCCAGAGTTTGCCACCCTCAGTGACGGAGCGAAGGCCAAGTTGCTCCAAAGTAGCCGCAGCTGGCAGACGGGCCACATAGGCAGAGCAAACCACTGGCTCCGTGTAGGGATGCCGGGCCCATGCGGCGATCCATTGGGTGAAAGCGAGCGGGACACTTTGAGTCTTGGCCCACTGTTGGAGGCGTTGCAGGAGTTCCTGCGGCGGGCCGAAAAAGCCGGCGTAGAGCGTGGTACGGGTGCGTTTCGGGAAGCGGTCCGACTCCACCCACTCATCGAGCAACCCGTGCCAGTCGCGCAGACGAAACTCACGGGCACTGGTCTTTTCCACGAATCCCTGGCTGATGAGGTGCTGCACGATGCGCGACACGAGACCGGAGCTGGCCTTGGTGCGTGGAACGATTTCCGCCTGCGTCCAAGTGCGGTCGCGATCCGTGAGCAGGCAGCGGACAATGCGGGCGCTCTTGCCCACGAAGATGTTTCGCGGCTCCAGCTCGTAGCTGAATGAGCGGCCCAGCAGCGGACGGCGATCCACGAGCAAACCGGGAGCCCGCAGCCAAGCGCGGCCGTTGAGGTCGATGGCGGCGATACCATGCTGTTTGCAGGCATCGAGCACTCGATGCGATAGCTCAGGGGTGACGAGCAGCGGTGGCGTGCCTTGCGTCGGCTTCAGTGATGCCAACCACGGGAGGCTGGGTTTGAGTTCATAGACGGGACGGAACGCGACCCTTTGGCTGTCGAGTTCTACCTCAACATGATCCAACCGCTGCTCGTCGGTGCCCAGCGGCAGGTGCCAGCGCAAATCAGGGTCCTCGGGCAGGAACTCCCGGAAATGGAGTGCCAGCTCGCTTTCGTGGCGGATGATTGCGCCTTTACTGGAATCAAGTGTCTTCACTGTTCGGTGAAGATGTAGTATTTCAGTGAAAATGCGAGCACTTTCTCACTGGAAATCATTATTTTCACTGGACGGTAAGAATGAAGATTTTGGGTGAAACAATTCATATTCCCAAGGCCGCGAGGGATTGCCGGGCGTTTTTGTTCATCTTGCCCACACAATGAGGGCATGTTGGGCAGGATATGCCGGTATGCTGAGATCATCTCAAACTCAGCATCTCAGCCATCACACTCAGCGCGATTTCAAATGGGGTGACGGCTCCGAGATCTAGGCCAGCGGGCGCGTGCAGGGCGGCGGGGGCGGTGGGCATGTCGGCTAGCTCTAGGACGAGCTGGGTGCGGCGGGCGCTGGCCATGAGGCCGACGTAGGGCAGGGGAGCTGATAGTAGGCGCTGGAGGCTGGTGTGGTCTCCGCGATGCTGGG
>JAPLUM010000094.1 GCA_026397605.1 Verrucomicrobiota bacterium
GAACCCACTGCCAATTCTGAATCAGATCTCTTCAAAGTGATTCCCTCTGATTGGGATAAGATCTGCACCTTGCTCATGAAAAAGCTCGGGCATGACAACTACACCCGCTGCTTTTCAGGCACCACAGCACGCATCGCTAACAACCGCGTCATCTTGCATGTGCCCAATCCGATTCATCAACTCTGGATCGAAAGTAATTTTTCTGGCACTGTCACTGATGCCGTCGCTGAAGTTCTCGGTGCTGCAGGCAGCATAGAATATGAAGTGAGCAGCGAGGTTCTGCGTCCTCTGAGTATTGATGCAAGTGCTGAAAAGAAAGCAGCACGCGTCATTTCCACCCGTCACCACGACGAGCGCCCAGCTGCCAGCCCGCACGTCACGGATGATTCTCTCAATATCCGTTCTTTTTCGGATGCTGGTTTAAACGCTAAATTCAATTTCGATAGCTTCGTTGTCGGTTCAAACAGCAGCTACTCGGCCGCCGTTGCCCGCGCTGTAGCTGAAAAGCCAGGACGCATCTACAACCCGCTTTTCTTCTATGGCGCTACAGGCCTGGGGAAAACCCATCTCATGCAGGCTATCGGACAAGAAGTGCTAGCCCGCAAAAAGAAGGCCATTGTCCGATATGTGACCTCTGAGCAGTTCACCAATGAATACGTAGAAGCTATCAAAAAGCAGAGCTTCACTCAATTCCGCCAGAAATACCGCAAGGTTGATGTCCTCCTTATTGATGATGTGCAGTTCTTTGAGGGCAAGGACAGTACTCAGGAAGAATTCTTCCACACCTTTAATGAGCTCTTCAATAACGCCAAGCAGATCGTCCTAGCCAGCGACCGCGCACCGAGCGACATCAAGAACCTGGAAGCACGCCTCGTGTCACGATTTGAATGGGGTCTCACCACGCAGATTCAAACGCCTGATTTTGAAACCCGCGTGGCCATTCTGCGTCGGAAAATGCATGATTTTAACGTCTCTCTGGAACCATGGATTCTTGAGTTCATCGCTCAGCGCATACGCGCCAACGTGCGCAAACTTGAGGGTGCGCTTATGCGTGTCGCTGCTCATGTTTCTTTAGAGGGCACCATGGCCAATGAGACCGCCCTGGCTACTTTCCTGCATGACGTCATCGATGATGAGCCGACTAAATCAGTGACTGTGGATCGCGTTCAACGCGCGGTTGCCACCCAGTATGATTTACGCGTCAGCGATCTCACCGGTCCAAGGCGTCCCAAAAACATCGCCGAAGCCCGCCAGGTCGCCATGTATCTGACGCGTCAGATGATCAAGCTACCGCTCATCCAGATTGGCGAAGAGTTTGGTGGTCGTGATCACGGCACCGTCATCCATGCCTGCAAAGTTGTCAGCAAACGCATGAGCGACACTTCCGACTTCCGCAGCATGGTGGATCGTCTGAGCACTAAGTTACTGGAAGCCTAGTTCTAAAATCGAGTTTCAGGTTTCATGTTCCATGTTCTCTGAATCAGAGCGATAGGAGGCTTTGCCAGAACAAGCTGGGAAAGTGTGAGGTAAAGGAGTTTGTGCGTTAGAGGACCTTCATTTCTCCTATACTCCAACGCTCCACCACTTCAGCTTCCCGAGAAATCACATTTCGTGATGACGTGTAGAAATGAAAAAGGCGGCTGAAAACAGCCGCCTTTAAATGATTGATAACAACCCAAATCTTATTTGGAGGATGTATAAACACCCTTGCCGCTTGTTTCTGCAGGTGCGGCCTCAATAGCAGCCATTGATGGCATTGGACCACGCCAGCCTGAGCCAGGGAAGGCACCGGAGGAATACTGATCGTTCAGACTGCCAACCATGTAAGGTTTGGTGTCACGAACCGTGCAGCGGAGCAGTCCGCCGAAAAGGCCTTGAGTCGTACGATCCCAGACATTGGAGTAGGTTTTCATGGCTCCGCACACAACTGTGCCGCCCATGTGCATTCCGCGTTGGACACCATTCAAACCAAGGTCAGTGGTGTCATAAACTTCGTCATGAGCGTATTGTGTGCCCTGGTCACCCACGTCATAGACGGTTTCAGCCACACGGTTGGCTTCTTTCCGCACAATGTTTCAACCACGGCGTGAGGTGCGGAAAGTTGTGTTGGAGTAGTTCCGAGTCTGGCGGGTGCCGACTGCTGTGACGTAGTCTGAGGAATCCTCTGTGACATCCAGTGTCGAATCGGCGCTTTGATCTACCACTTGATAAGGGTAGGAAAGACCTTTGTTGGTGTAGCGGGTGGAGTACTTAGAAGCAGGCTTCGAAGGACGCTTATTGAAGGCCCACCATTTACGGGGGGCTTCTTCTTCCACAGCCATCGTCGCAGCAGGAGCGGAATATTTTCCGCCTGTCATGGATGATGGCTCAGGAGCATTCGCCGTTGAGGAGGAACTTGTGGATGAGCACGAAGCAAGGATGGGGAGGAGCGTCAGCAGATAATATTTATTCATATCGCGTAGTGAGAATGTCTGATTGGGATGTTGATGTCAAAATTAAAGTGGAAAATGTGAAGAAAACTAAATCTTTAGCTTTCTCCGCTGGCAATGAGTTGGGCGATTACATTGATATCTTCGAGGGTGGTAGTGTCACCTTTGATGATTTCCCCAGCAGCGATTTGCTTCAGGAGACGGCGCATGATTTTGCCAGAACGCGTCTTCGGCAGGGCCACGGCAAAGCGGATTTCATCCGGCGTAGCCACGGGGCCGATGACTTTTCGGACGTGTTTTTTCAAATCGTTGGCCAGTTCACGGTCTGCGACGATGCCTTCCTTGACCGTGACAAAGCAGACGACCCCCTGCCCTTTCATCTCATCTGGACGGCCCACAACAGCCGATTCAGCGACGGCAGGATGGGAAACGAGAGCACTTTCGACCTCAGCGGTGCCGAGACGGTGACCGGCAACATTCAACACATCGTCGATGCGTCCGATGATCCAAATATTACCGTCTTTGTCTTTGCGGGCTCCGTCTCCAGCAAAGTACCAGCCTTTAAAATCACTCCAATAAGCATCTTGATAGCGCTTTTTGTCACCCCAGATTCCGCGAAGCATCGACGGCCAGGGCTTACGAATGACTAATTTACCCTGTTCTCCAGCAGGCACTTCTTTGCCGAGGTCATCGACGATGGCCACGTCCACACCAAAGAATGGCAGAGTGGCTGTGCCTGGCTTGGTTGGTGTAGCTCCAGGGATCGGCGTGATCATGTGACCGCCAGTTTCAGTCTGCCACCAGGTATCGACGATGGGGCATCTACCACCACCGACTTTGTTGTGATACCACATCCATGCCTCAGGATTGATCGGTTCACCGACGGTGCCCAAGAGACGCAGGCTGCTGAGATCATGCTTTTTGAGCCACTCATCGCCCCACTTCATGAAGGAGCGGATGGCGGTAGGTGCGGTGTAGAAAATGGTGACAGCGTATTCTTCGATAATCTTCCAGAAACGATCATTTTCAGGCCAGTTCGGCGCACCCTCAAACATCAAAGAGGTGGCGCCCATGGCTAATGGACCATAGACCATGTAGCTATGCCCAGTGACCCAACCAATGTCTGCGGTACACCAATACACATCATCGTCACGCAGATCAAAGACATACTTGCTGGTCATATAGGCATGGAGCAAATAGCCGCCTGTGGTGTGCAAGATGCCCTTGGGCTTTCCGGTGCTGCCGCTTGTGTAAAGGATGAAAAGCGGAGACTCGGAGTCCATGGCCACAGGAGCACACTGCGCATCCACGTATTCCAGTTCACGATTCCACCAGACGTCACGTCCTTCTTCGATGTGCACTTCCTGACCTGTGCGTTTATAGACAATCACAGTCTCAACAGGTGTGTCGTTGCCTTTCAGAGCATCATCCACGTTCTTTTTCAGCGGCACCACCGCTCCACGGCGATAACCTCCGTCGGCGGTGATGATGATCTTAGCTCCACAGTCGAGCACCCGATCCTTGATCGACTCTGCACTGAAGCCCCCAAAGATGACGCTGTGCATAGCTCCGATGCGCGTGCAGGCCAGCATGGCAATGGCGGCCTCAGGGATCATGGGCATGTAAATGATGACACGATCACCCTTCTTGACCTTGTTCCGCTTCAGAACATTTGAAAAGCGGCAGACTTCGCGGTGAAGTTGCTGATAAGTCAGGACACGTTTCTCACCTGGCTCCCCCTCCCAGATCAAGGCTGCCTTTGTTTTGCGAGGGCCTTCGAGATGGCGATCCAGGCAGTTTTCGCTGACGTTTAATTTGCCACCTACGAACCATTTGGCATTCGGGCATTTCCAATCCAGCACCTTGGTGAAAGGCTTGGTCCACCTGAGTTCCTTGGCTTCGCGGCCAAAGAATTTATCCGGCTGCTTTAAAGACTCATCATACATCTTCTTGTAGGCAGCCATACTGCCGATGCGTGCCTTTTTGGAAAACTCAGCGCTTGGCTTGAAAACCAGGTCCGCCGTGGCCGTGGTTTTTGAGGCAGCTTTGCTTGTGACTTTTGTCGCTTTTTTAGCAACAGTCTTTTTCGAGATCGGTTTGGCGACTTTCTTTTGGCTCATGTCAGTTGAAGTGATTGGTAGGGAGAGGAAAAACGAATCTACATGCGCCACTCTCTCAATGGCAATGCTAGAGTGTTATTTGAGCGTAGTTTTATCAGCTACACCAAAAAAAACGGTTAAGGCTTTACTTCAATGTGCTTCTGAATCGAGTCGCTTGGCACCAGCGAAGCGGCATTCGGCAGAGCAGGACCAGCTGTGCCGTTAGAAATGCCGACCGTAGAAT
>JAPLUM010000234.1 GCA_026397605.1 Verrucomicrobiota bacterium
CACGCCATCAATGCTGACACCTGCCTGCACACCCACCTCATGCTGCATGGGACGTGTGGCCGTGCCAGTGCTACGCAGGGCGGTGCCATCTGGGTAGCTGGTATCGACATTGATGCCGCCATCGGCATAGGTCCGTGTATGCACCTCACGCTGATTGGCGGTGTCATGCGTATGAGTCTCTGTGACTAAACCTGTGCCGCGACTGTGACTGCTGACGCTTTCACCCGCGACATTCAGCGTCTGCCGCCCCAGCTCAAGCCAGCTGCCATCACTGCCCTGGCGCAGACCGATTGTGGTTAATCCTGAGATGACGGTCTTGGTGGTGACGCCTGCGGTGGTTTGGGCTTCCTCAGTGGCGCTGCGGGTGTAGGTCGTCGTCAGGCCGCGTTCATTGGTCATGGATTGCAGCCCGCAGCAGTCATAGACGGTCTGTGTCGTCTGCGCTGAGAGCACGTTTAGCTGAGTCAGCACCCGCCCGTAGTCATCAAAGGCTGTTGCCTGCGTGTGCGCTGTGGTTAGGCCAGAAGCGATGTCGATCGTTTTTGACTCCACAACCTGACCTTGGCGATTGCTGCGGCTGGTCGTCTGACTGCCCACGGCGATGACTGTGCGTGCCCCGTTCCAGCCGCCAGTTTTGGTGACGGTGGTGATTTCTGCCGCATCTAGCAGGCCAGTCACTGCATTCACCACATCGGCTGAATAAGTCAGCAACTGACCTGTGCCATCAGGATTGATCACGGACTTTAGTCTGCCCGCAAAAGCACCGCTGAGATAATTCGTGCTACTCGTCACTAGATTAGAGGCCGCATTTACCGTAGCTCCAGGCACCGTACAAAGGATGTCGTCCATGCCATCCAGCCGCTCCACCGTGTAGCGGCGGGAGATTTCAATGCCCTGGATCGTCTCAATCATGAGCGTGTAAGCTTGCGTTGGACTTTGGTAGGAGGTCGTCATGACCCGCACGGCAGATTCAGCGGCGGTGAGAGGGCTATCCAGATAAGAACTCACCGTCTTGATGACACGCCCAGCCTGATCGTATTCATAGCGCTTCCACGCGCCGCTAGGCTGCACCACTTGTTTCACGCGGCCATAGTTCACGCCATCGGTCGCGCTATTGGTGTAGTAGCTCATCGTGGTGAGGTCATTCTTCCCATTAGGATCATTCACCTCTTCCACCAGCACCTTACCAAAAGCATAGTTTTGAAATTTCTGTCGCGTGTGACGCACCAACGTCGTGCCTTGCAGCGTCTGCCGATCCTCAGTGGCATAAGTAATGCCACTGACGGTGATCGCAGAGTTGATCACTTTTTCTTCGTAGGCATTCAAGCTGTCTGTCAGGGACCAGGTATGTGTGCTGGTGGAATAAACGAAGGTCCAGGTGCGTGCAGCCACGGTGGCAGCGCCTTCATAGCGTTTCACGTTGAGTGTGTTGGCGTTTGCCGCATTTGGGTTTTCAACTGTTAGGCGTGAAAGCCTTGTGCTACTGCGCGGATATAAGCCCGTGCCACCAGCAGGCGCGCCCGCGCTGCGTTTGTACCAATCAAGATGGTATCGGCGCGCTGTTTCAGCCGTCACCTCCACCACATGTTCCGCTGTCACGATCTGCTTCAGTGCCAGAGGTGAGCCACCGCGCACCACCGTCACACCACGACCCGTGGGCAGATATAAACCTTCAGGCTTAGCCAACAGTGATCCAGGCACCTCCGCCGTGATCTCCAGCGCCGCCGAAGACTGCGCCCCATCCGTGAGGCCTAGGCCAAGGCGGAAGTGCAGGCTATTAGCCTTTGCCTCCACAAAGCCTGGCGCACAGCTCGCGCAGCCGCAGCCCTCCTCTGGAATGTAGCGGAACTTGTAGCGCGCTGTGGCGTAAAAAAGAGGTTTGCCTGAAAACACTACTCCCGTGCCACCTGCTGTAGGAGCCGCTGGTATGATGGGATGCCATGTTACCTCTTCACCTTCAGGAAGACTGCGAAAAACCTTGATAGGTGGCGTATCCGTGGCCGCTAAATCAGATGCAGTGAATAGCGTGTAATAGGGCCGGTACTCTACCAGAGTCGGATTTGAAGCAGCCGATAAGCTAGACTCACGAGTGGCCTTGGCCTTCAAAAAAGCATACTGGCCTTCATAGACGGTATTCACGGGCGGATAAGGAGTCAGTGTCACTTTATACCTCCATGAATAGGGTGAAAAGAAAGCATCTATTTCACTCGATTGCATAGGGCTTGCGGCTAAGGCATTAATCATAGCGGCGTTGATAGACGCAACAGGATCGTTCGCTAATGCAACCCCTTCATAAAACTTGTAATCCACATTCATCTTAGCAACGCGCCATTGCATCTTCGTCAGCCGCCGAGCGATGATGGCCATTTTAGACTTTTCATCGAGCGACAGGGTGATTGGTTTTTCAAAGGACTTGAGTGCCGAGCTCGAATTAAAAGAAGTGAAATGCACCCCCTCCAAATCCCCATCCAGCAGCCAATCGTCCATCAACTTATCAGCCGTGGTCACATCATTGACGCCATCAAACATGCCATTGATGACACCTTGCCGCAGAGCCTGATAAGCCGCGTCAATCACCGGATCAGAAACACCCCGCGTATAAAAGCCATCTGGCGGGAACTCAGGCGCAGCCTCACTCGCCGGATTGGCAGGCCACACCTTAGCCACATTGGCCTTACTGACTTTGTAGCGCTCCTGATAGGAGCGCATCAGACTTTCCAAGGACACATCTGCCAGCACCGAAAGCGGCAGGATGAATAACAAACTCACTAACCAAAAAGAAGAACGGATCATACGCAAAAATAGATAAGAGATTTTAAAAAAGACGCCACGCACCGCAGCTCAAAGCGCCACCACCGTGCAGACAGATGCAGAACTCAGAAGCCAGACGAATAGACTTTTAATTGCGCCGTATTGGCCGTGTCAGTCACCGCCGCCACATAGGGATTGGTATTCAGCAGAGACTCCATCAGCAGCGTCAGCCCATCTGCATCTGTGTCTGTGGTGTTCACATCTGCCACCAGCGGATTGAACCCATAAGCCACCTCCCAGCCATCTGGCAGGCCGTCTCCATCAGAGTCGGCATTCAGCGGGTCCGCGTGCAGAGCCAGCTCAGCGCTGTTTGTTAAACCGTCCCCGTCAAAATCAGCCGCGCCAGCAGCACCGGTGAAGGTGGATTCTGTGTAAGCCAATCTAACAAAGAGGCGCTGAGTCGTCGTGGTCGAAAGGCCCCACTGCAAGACTCCGCCCACACCGATCTCAATCACGGAGGCGTAGGACCAAGTGCCCGCAACCAGAGCGTCAGAAGTCTGCACAAAATACGTGCGCCCAGGCTTGCCATACCATTTCAGAGTGTAGCTGCCAGCGGTGCTTTCAGGGACTAGAATCAGGCCCTCATTCTCTTCATTTGCTGTTTGGCATAGCGCCGTCCCCATCATCGCCAAAGCGCAGCAGACTAGGGTTTGTAGGACGTGAGGTGCTCTCATCATCCATGGCCTTCTCGTTCTGGCGAACGAGCCTACGAACCGCACACACGCGGGACCAAAATGCGAGGGATTTTGTAAAGAGCTTATGAAATGGAAAGATTTCATGGTGCCACCTCCTCTGCTGCTGGGGCGGATGGGATGACATTTTCACCGGCATGAAGCGTGCTCTGGATCGGCCAGAACTGGATCACCGTATCTTGTTTGACCGGTGGATGCGCTACTAAATAGGCTGCGCGCGCCGCATTCTCAGCCTGCAAAGCTGCGTGCTCAGCCAGGATCGCGGTCCTATTGGCATCGTAATAGGTATGCAGTGCATCAATGCCCGCATAAGCAGCGTCTGCTAGGACCTCAGACCCCGCCACTGCCACAGGCTGCTGAAGGACCACATACCATGAGGCCGCACCAGCTGGTTTTTCAATCGCCCGGAACGCAGCCAGAGGCTCGGCTGACTCTTCATCTAAAGCCAAGCCCAGGCCCATGAACAGAGAGTAACTCACCCCATTTAAATCAAAGCCACCGGAGCTGCGGCCTGTCAGTGTGCTAAGGTCGAGACTACTCCAGATCACATACTCCCCATGCACATCCCGCCAGCGGATCTGAGTGAATTCATGGTTAAAAACCTCACAGGAAAGGCTCAGCATCCTCTTCGGCAGCC
>JAPLUM010000190.1 GCA_026397605.1 Verrucomicrobiota bacterium
GTCCGAGCAGAGAAAATGTGACTTTCAGGGAAGCGTCTTGCGGCATTTTGCCTCCACTCCTGCATCTCCGACTGATTTCGTAGAAGACTCAAGACAGGCACGATGCTTTCGACTTCACTCCGTTGCGCCTCACCGCGAGCAGCCCAGCTTTCTAGTCCTCGCGCTGCCAGCTCTCGCTCACCAAGATCACGCTGTAAGAGCGCCGCACAAAGTCGTGAATGAGCATCTCCCTTTCGCTGAAGGAGGGCGGCTGCTTCGGCATGACGATCCGTCAAAGTCAGCAGCTCTACACGTAGATCATCAGCTGAGATTTCTGGATACTGATCTAGCAGCGCCAAGGCTTCTGCTGCCTGCCCGCGATCTGCCAGCCAAGTCAGCAACGTTTGAAAGACCGCAAGACGTGAGACTAACCGACCGGCCAACTGCTTCAATGGCTCAGCAGGTTTGCTGCCACGGCCTGTGCTCTCACGTTCAAGAGAGCGCAGCAATGCGGTCATGGCGGTTCGTTCCTCAGCACTGCCTTGCTTGGACTCTATGAGCCAAGCCTCTGCTTCCTCGGGTGCTTCATTCAGCTTTCCTTGCCGAGACAAAGCGGTGACGAGAAGCCTACGCCAAGGAAGCCTAAGCTCCGGCGACTTTGCTGCACTGACCTGCTCTCTGAGCTTGGAGATGGTGGCATCCGTATTACGCCCATGCTCCACCTCCCACTCCATCACCATCAAAAGTAAGGCGGTGTCTGTTGGCCTTGCCTCTGCCTGTTTTTTTAGCACGGGAAGCACCGTCTCCGTCTGTCCTTCCGTCTGCGCCATCTGCCAGCTCAACTTCATCGCCACCGCGACAAGTTCCACCGCTGCATTGTCACCCATCTTTGCCAAGCTTTTCCTAGCCTCACTGAATTTCTGCGTCCGCGCGTGCATCTTGGCCGCTGCCAGCCAAAGAGCACCTTCGCTTCCCGCCATCTCAGCAGCTTTCAGCATGGTCAATGCCGCCTTCTCATCGTTACCGAGCCGATCCCAGACCTCCGCCAGCAAGCGCAACTCAGCTGTGCTGGCTTTCACATTTTTACCGCAGGCATCTAAAAACCCTGGCAACTCAGCCCAAGCTTCAGCATCTACCCAAGACACTAGCCATCGCGTTATATCTGCACTTGAGAGGTTAGCCTTATCTGGGGAGCTAAGCGCTTCCCAAGCTTTAGCTCGACTAGATAAGTCAGCGGGCGAACCAGCTAAGGAGGCTAAAGAGAAGCTGAAGAGTAGGCTAGCAAAAAAACAGCGATTCATAGAACTTAGTTTAGCTCGCAGTCATACTACTTTGTCGAGCAAAAGGTTATCAAAACTCCACGGCGTTAGAAGAAGAGCTATCTATCCCGCTCAAAGAACAGCGTAAACTCGTGGCGATTGTACGTCAGGTGGGTTTGCGCGAAAAGCTTCAGACCTTTGCCTGAGGCCATCTTGACGATCTTGGCGAACAGCGCACAGGGACCATCCACAGACTCCATCTTTGGCACTTTCAGGGTGAAGACCACTAGCCCGCGAGCTTTCAAAAAAGGAGTAAGCCGAGTCACATGGCCGATGGACTCTTCGGGCGGCCCATTCAGATCGGAGAGGATCGCATCAAAGGTGACGCCTTTTTCCGGCTCAAACGTGGCCACATCTGCGTGGATGAACTTCAGCCCTGATCGCCCGTCCAACCGCCGATCCAACGGCGCGCGATCAATCGCCGTGACTCGCTGATCACGGGCCAGCAGCTCTGAGGTCATACCTCCAGGACAGGCCCCCAGCTCCAACCAGTGACTGCCCTTTGCTAAAGCGGGTCGGTGCAGCAAAAGATAATGCAGCGCCTCGGCAATCTTGGCCCCTGCCCGGCTGATCGTATCGGGCGAATCCTGATCCATGTATTTACTGCCGCCTGCATACAGCCCATTGGAA